>JBJFAQ010000297.1:0-1976 GCA_051887995.1 Eubacteriales bacterium | reverse complement strand
GCCTCGGCGGTACTGTCCGTGAAACCGCAAAGAACACAGTCATATTCTGCGTATCCCGGGGCGCAGACAGTCAGCCTGTCTCCGACCGCCATTCTAAGAGACCTCGAAATATGATGCGCGTTTTCGCCCTCAATGACGATAATGCCGTTTTTTTCATCGGCAGCGTCGCGGGAAACAAAAAATCTCGGCATATACAGCTCCCATATCCGAAGAAATTGATTTTTTCAGCCAAAAAAATCAGAAAATTCAACGAATAAAATCATGTAGTAATTATTATACTACAAATTTGCCAATTTGTCAAAGGTTTTTTTAGTATTTTTACATAAAAAGTTGCGAAAAACCAAAATTTTTATTTTATGGAGCCGCATAAAGCGAAAAAAGCAAAAATCTGCCGGGGCTTTTTTGCCCCGGCAGATTTTTATTCAAGCATTATTCTGATGTCTTCTTCTCCGAGCGGAGAAACGGAAATTATAAGCATATCACCGTCCTCGCGCACATTTTCAGGCAGCTTTGCCGCGTGCTTTGCGCATAGCAGCACTCTGTACTCCGCTTCAAAATCATAAGGATTTTTGGCTGCAAAGTGAAGCTCATCGCCGCAAAGCGAGAAGTCATCAAGCTCGCCGCCGAAGGAATAATGCATATTGCTCCCGACAATCTGAGCCGACCTCAAAGCGCCGACGCGCACAATCTCCGCGCCGTGCGGCGCGACCTCTCCCAAAGAGACCGTTTCTCCGCGTTTTGCCGTGAGAACCCTGCCGGAATAAAACCCGCTTATCACATATTTATCAGCTCCGTCGCAAAGCTCTGCGCTTACCTCGATCGGCATAGGAACCTCTCCCCAGTTTAGAAAAACAAGCGTTCGCCATGTGCCGAATTTCTTTTCCACATCGCATATTATGCACGAGGGAAAGCGTTCGCCGCTCCATGTACCCACAGGCTTTACCCTCACATCAGAGGCAGGCGGCATCACATGCCTCAGCATAAGAAGCCGGTCTGATTCTATCTCGGAGAGATTTTCCGTCGAGCAGACAAGACCGCCCCCGAAATACTGATTTGCGGTAAAGGTCTTAGCTTCCTCATCAGTGAGTGTTCCGAGCGATAGGTACTTTCTGTGATTTGTCAGATACGGCTCGGTTTTTCTGCGCACCATCATGGAATCCGGGTCGTTGTGCCACCACTCGTTCATGTAACTGCGGTATACGTTCTGCTTTACCGTATACGGTATCTTCGGCTTTCCGGCAGACGGGTCAAGCCACATGGAAAGCACGTCAGAGCCTGTTCTCTGCGCGTCGACAATACCGATAAGAGCGTCATAGAGTCCGCCGCACATGACAAAATATGCGTCCTCGCCCATACCTTCCCTTGCGGCGGATATAGCCGAAACATACGCTTCAACCGCGGTCTTTTCGGGGTCTGCAAAAACCGCGTTCTCCTGAACAACGACCGCGCGCGTAAAATCGGTTTTGTGATATTTATAGCCGCAGTCAAAGGTGAGTCTGCGGTAAAGCTCCCGTATCCAGTCAAGGACTGCGGGAACGGTTGGGTCAAGCACATAATAATCGACGTTCACCATGTTGAAAATGCACGGCGAGCCTTCTCCGTCGCAGAGAAGCCAGTCGGGATGCCCGACTGCAACCGAGGAAGCCTTGTCGACAATGAGCGGGCAGGTCCAGATTCCGGCGGTGTATCCTTCCTCCGATATTCTGTGCCCGAGCTCTTTTATTCCGCCGTCCGTTGCAAAAAGCTCGTTATCGGTCCAGTCTCCGTAGCATTTTTCCCAGCCGTCGTCAAGCTGCACACAGCTGTACGGAATATGCCTTTTTTTCATTTGAGAGAGATTTTCTCGTATTATTTCGGGAGAGATATTTTCCGCATAGTACGACCACGAGCACCAAACAGACGGTTTTTTCTTTTTCGTGACATCCGCGCCGAAGCGCTTTGCTTTTTCTCTCGCAAAGTCAAGTATACCTTTGTCG
>JBJFAQ010000296.1:0-1993 GCA_051887995.1 Eubacteriales bacterium | reverse complement strand
AGTTGTAATTTCAACCTCCGGTCCAGGTGCTACAAATCTTGTCACGGGCATTGCTACAGCGTATCTTGACTCAATTCCCTTGATTGCCGTCACCGGAAATGTTCCTACGTCTCAGATTGGCTACGACAGTTTTCAGGAAATTGATATTACCGGTGTTACACTGCCTATAACAAAGCACAATTATTTTGTAAGCGACGTAAACGAGCTTGCCGACACAATGCGCGAGGCGTTTAAGCTGGCGGTATCGGGAAGACCCGGACCTGTGCTCATCGACGTTCCGAAGGACGTTCAGATTGCAAAATGCGAATATACTCCCGCTTCTCCCGTTGTACCGGAAAGACAGCAGCCCACAAAGGAAATCCGCATTACAGAGACGGCGGAGTGTATCAACTCATCGGAAAGACCTTATATATATTTCGGCGGCGGAATGATTACGAGCGGAGCGCAGGACCTTATGCTTGAACTTGCCGAAAAAATAGACGCTCCGATAGGATGTTCGCTTATGGGAATATCAGCTATTCCCACAGACCATCCGCGTTTTCTCGGTATGCAGGGTATGCATGGACAATATGCGTCCTCCATGGCGATGCACGGCGCAGACTGCATAATTTCTCTCGGCAACCGATTTAACGACAGAGTGACGGGTAACCGCCTTAAATTTGCAACGAAAGCAAAGATTGTGCATATAGATATTGACGGCTCTGAGCTGTCAAAGACCGTGCATGACACTATCGGAGTGCGCGCGGATATAAAGCCGACGCTTGAAAAACTGCTTCCTCTGATTCATAAAACCGAGCATAAGGAATGGCAGAAAAAAATCGCGGCTCTTCGTGCAGAGGGGGAGGCATGTGCCGATAAAAGAGAAGGGCTGACGCCTAAAAACGCCATTCTGACGCTTAACAAACATCTCGGAGAAAACACGGCGGTTGCGACCGATGTAGGTCAGCATCAGATGTGGGCGGCTCAGAATCTCACATTCAGCCGCAGCAGACGCTTTGTTTCAAGCGGCGGTCTCGGCACGATGGGCTTCGGTCTCGGAGCCGCGATAGGCGCAGCGTACGGCACAGGCGAGAAGTCGGTGCTGATAACGGGAGACGGAAGCTTCGGAATGTGCCTAAACGAGATGGCGACCGCTGTCACCTACAATGTTCCCGTTGTCATACTCATTATGAACAACGGCGTGCTGGGAATGGTTCGCCAATGGCAGACGCTTTTCTTTGACAAACATTATTCAAATACCGTGCTTGGCAGAAAAACCGATTTTGTGAAGCTTGCAGAAGCGTTCGGCGCTCGCGGAGAAGCTGTCTTTACTGTCGAAGCGCTTGACGCGGCTCTGACGCGCGCTTTTGAAGCAGAATGCCCTTATATTATTGACTGCGCTATCGATAAGGATGAATTTGTGCTTCCGATGCTTCCTCCCGGAGGCTCCATGGATGATATTATTGTAAAGGTGGGTGACTGATATGGAGCGATATACCGTGGCGGTTCTGGTAAACAATAAATTCGGTGTGCTGAACCGCGTGACGAGCATGTTCCGCCGCCGCCAGTTCAATATTGATTCACTGACGGTAAGCGAAACCGAATCAAACGATTTTTCACGTATCACCGTGACCTTTAACAGCGGCGAGGTGGACAAGCAGCAGCTTATCAACCAGCTTTATAAGCTCCCCGACGTGTGCTCGATACAGGAGCTTAATAAGGACGAGTCTGTCAGTGTTGAGCTTATGCTTATCAAGGTCGAAAACGATCCCGCGACGCGCGATGATATCCTTGCGGCGGCAAAGGCTTTTGAAGCCAAAACCGTAGACTATTCCAAAAACTCAATAATTTTCCGCCTGACGGCGGAGGCGGCGCGAATTGACGGTTTTATCGAGCTTATGCGCGATTATAAAATCCTCGAAATTTGCCGCACCGGAATTGTTTCTCTCGAAAGAGGCAATACAACCATTAGAAAAACAACAAATTATTAAATAAACAAGGAGAAAAACACTAT
>JBJFAQ010000295.1:0-1994 GCA_051887995.1 Eubacteriales bacterium | reverse complement strand
GTTTGTGATGATGCTTTCCGCGTCATCGTCCAGTTCCTTCTCGGCGGCCTTTATGTCCTCCTCAATGTGAGCCATGATCTCCGGCTTTATTCCGAGCTGTTCAAGCACCTTATCATCGCGCTCGAAAATTTTGATTGCATACCATCTCTGACGCTCTTCCGGGAGATTGTGAACGGCCGCTTCCTCGATATGCGCGACAGCGTGCTCCACGCTTCCCGAAAAGGTATGCATGGGAACTGTTTTGCCGTTCTTTGCCGCAGCAACGGCTGCCTCCGCCGCCTCCGTAATTCCCGTGCCCTTAAGAGCGGAAATTTCGACAATTTTGCATCCAAGTCGACGGGAAAGCTCGGAGGTATCAATCTTATCGCCGTTTTTCTTCACAACGTCCATCATGTTGATTGCGATGACGACCGGAATTCCGAGTTCGGTGAGCTGAGTTGTGAGATACAGGTTTCTCTCAAGGTTTGTTCCGTCAATAATGTTGAGAATAGCATCGGGGCGCTCGCCTACCAGATAATTTCTTGCGACAACCTCCTCGAGCGTATACGGTGAAAGCGAATAAATGCCGGGAAGGTCGATGATGACGACACCGTCGTGCTTTTTCAGTTTTCCCTCTTTTTTCTCTACCGTAACTCCCGGCCAGTTGCCGACAAACTGGTTGGAACCGGTCAGAGCATTGAACAGGGTTGTTTTTCCGCAGTTTGGGTTCCCTGCAAGTGCGATTTTGATACTCATATCATTTTTCCTCTCTTTACTCGGTTAGCAAACGCTAACTAAAAGTCATAAAAATACGGGGAAATTCCCCTTCTGCGGTTTTTCAGCCGACTTCAATCATTTCGGCGTCCGCTTTTCTCAGCGACAGCTCGTATCCGCGTACCGTCACCTCAATCGGGTCTCCGAGCGGCGCGACCTTGCGGACGCTAACCTCCGTTCCGCGCGTAAGTCCCATGTCCATGATGCGGCGTCTGACCGCGCCTTCGCCGTGAATCT
This sequence comes from Eubacteriales bacterium, assembly GCA_051887995.1. GTDB lineage: Bacteria > Bacillota > Clostridia > Oscillospirales > CAG-272 > SIG710. The sequence goes on along the minus strand of JBJFAQ010000295.1, from coordinate 1,004 downwards.
TTACGACCGTTGCGCTTTCGCCGATCTTTACCTGCTTTAGTGTTTTCACCTGTCCATCCTCCTTAAAAAATACTTATTCAGAAAATCAAATCATGATTTTTCTCGCCATTTCCTCGCTTACCGCAATGCGCGATTCTTTTACATTTACAATCACGTTGCCGCCGAGCATATTTATGACCGTAACCCTGCCGCCGACGACAAATCCGAGATTTTCAAGATGCTTTTTTATCTCCGGAGAACCTCCGACCTTTTTTATTATATTTTCCTCGCCTGCTTCGGCAAGACACAGCGGCATCATATTATTCCTTCTTTCCTTAAATAATTAGCATATGCTAACTTAATGATTTAAATATCGGTTAGCCTCGGCTAACCATATCATATAATATACCTCTTTGCAAATATTGTCAAGAGCTTTTTGAAAATTTTTTAAAAAAATTTCGGTCGCCAAAAAACGCCTAATAAAACAGATTATGTCCGGCTCTCTTCTTTCATAAGAGCCGGACATATTTACTTTATATTCGATTTTTTGCACTTATTTTGTGACAACTATGGCACACCAGCCGTTGTCTTCAAGTATTTCGACCTTTTTAAGGTGATTTTCTTCGAGTGCTAAAAGCACTTCGTCCTTTCGCTCGGTAATTATGCCGGACGTAATGAGAACAGCGCCGTCCTTCATATATTTTCCGATATCGGGCGCCATACGTATAATAATGTCGGCAACAATATTCGCCGTGATTATATCGTATTTGCCGCCGGAAAGGTCTGCCTGCGCGAGCAAATCCGAAACCTCGCAGGTAATGTTTTTCTGTCCGCTGTCCGCGATGTTTTCCCTTGCCACGCGCACGGCAACGGGGTCAATATCATAGGCGGCACAGCTCTGCGCCCCCAGCTTTGAAGCACAAATCGCAAGGATTCCGCTTCCCGTGCCCACGTCAAGCATACGGTCGCCTTTTTTCACGTACTTTTCAAGAAGCTCTATGACAAGGCGCGTCGTTTCATGCGTT
>JBJFAQ010000294.1:0-1996 GCA_051887995.1 Eubacteriales bacterium | reverse complement strand
CTATCGTACGCTCGATGGAGTATCAGTTCCCGGGACACGGATATGAAAATCTGAATACGCAGTTTATGCTCGGCGATGATATACTTGTAGCTCCCGTTGTTGAAAAAGGAGAGCAGGTCAAGACTGTTTACCTGCCCGAGGGCGACTGGAAAGAGCAGAACGACGGTACAGTATATCACGGAGGCTGTGCTGTCTCTGTGCCTGCGCCCGTTGACCGCCTTCCCTGGTTCAGAAGAGTATAAAAATGCATTATAAAACGCGCGCCGGAGGGATTTTGCCCCCGGCGCGCGTTTTTGAGTGTCATTTTCTGCCACTTGAAAACGTGCTGCGCAAAGAAATAGCCCTGTGACAAATAAACACCGAAAAAATTAAAAATTTTCGCCCCGCCTTTTGTAAAAGGCGGCGCCGGCCGAAGCGCGTAGCCTCGGTCGCCTGCCGCCGCGGGCGAAATCTCCTCTTGCGCCGACTGCCTGCCGCCACGGGAAAACTCCTCTCGGCGCTTTCTTTTTGCTGAGCTTTTTCTTTGCGCCTGCATCGGCAAAGAAAAAGCGGCTTCGGACTTCGCATAATTAATTTTCTGTCATGCCGACTTTGCAAGCGTTTTTTGCAACAAATCCAAATCAGGCTGCCCTTTTTTCAAAGGACAGCCTGAAAATTTTTTATCTAAGCGAAATATTCATTGTAAACGAGAGTTTTTTGAGAATACGCGCGATGTATCCGTCAATCTCTCCGTCGGCAAATTCATGGTCATCGGGGGTGAACACCAGCTTGAACGCCATGCTCTTCTTGCCCGCGCCTATCTGAGACCCACGGTATACGTCAAAGAACGATACGTCCGTGATGTACTTGCAGGAGGAGCGGAGCGCATCCTCAACCGCACCGCAGGTTACGTCCTCGTCCATGACAAGAGCAAGGTCACGGCTCTCACAGGCAAATTTCGGCAGGGGCTTGTAGACGAGCTTGTGAGTGAAATGAGCCGAGAGCTTTTCATAGTCGAGCTCCGCGATAAATACGGGCTTTTCTATCGCAAGCTCCTCGCAAATGTTGTACGCGAGCTTGCCCATATATCCGATGCGCTCGTCGCCGCAGAAGATTTCAGCGGTCATTCCGGGGTGCAGATATACGATTTCGGCACGCTTATACGTGAAATTGATGCCGAATTCCTTCGCTATCGCTTCTGTCGCGCCCTTTAACGTGAAGAACGTCTCTCCGTCGCCGAATGCGCCGATTGAGAGCATCTTGCGCTCATGCGGGTAATCGCACAGCGGCAGTTCCTTTGCCTCAAAAATCTCGGCGACCTCGAAAAATCTGCCCTCTGTGTTGCCGCGGCGCAGATTTCTGACTGCACAGTTTACCATCGACGGTGCAAGCGTCGTGCGCATAAGGGAAAGATCCTCGCTTATCGGATTCATGATGCGGATTGCATGGCGCTCCTTTGCGTCCTCTGCAAAGTGAAGCATATCAAGGTCTTTAGGCGAGAAGAAGGAGTAGAACATGGATTCATAGTATCCCTCACGGCAGAGAGTGTTCTTGAGGTGAAGCAAATCCTTTTGCTTTTCGTTTCTGCCGCCGCAGGTGACTCTCGCGTTTTTAAGGAATGTCGGGACGATATGGTCATAGCCGTAAAGACGTATAACTTCCTCTGCAATGTCCTGAACATGACCGTCGATGTCCTCGCGGTACGGAGGAATCATGAGGTTTAGCGTGTCGCCGTTTATCTTCGGCTCAAAGCCGAGCGAGGATAGGTGGCGTATTATCTCATTTTCCGGAACTTCTATTCCGAGCACGTCATAGAGCTTCTTTACGCTGACCTCAAGCGGGTGGGATTCCACCTTGCCTTCGGCACATTCTGTCTCAAACGGGGAAACTTTTCCGCAGTCAAGCTCGCATACAAGATGCAGAGCACGGCGCATGCCGCATATGGTGGAATATTCATCGACGCCTTTCTCAAAACGTGCGCTTGAATCCGAGCTCTGACCGAGTGCGCGGGAGGTTT
>JBJFAQ010000293.1:0-2005 GCA_051887995.1 Eubacteriales bacterium | reverse complement strand
AAAGTCTATAATGATACCCCTCAGGGCAAGCCCTGAGGGGTTCGTTTTTTATTGTCAGATGAGCGGGATAAGAAGCTCAGCCCCTGCCTTGAGCTTTGTGAGGTCCTGACCGAGATTATAGCGCTCAAGCCTATCCTTGTTGTCCTTGTAGCTGACGTTGTAGGCCGCGCAAATATCCTCGGCGCGCTCGCCGGACTGCATCGTGTGCGACATGACGAGGGTGTAGGTTGCCGTCTGGCAGTTGCCCTGGGTCGTGGGGAGAAGATAGGTGTCCCCGACGTAGAGCAGGTCAAGGTCCTCGCGCTCGTTGAGAGACTTGATGTACTCCTCGTAATTGGCGTAGTTCAGCGCCCATGTGCGGTAGACCTTGGCTATGGAGTCGCCCTTTTGTATGACGTAGGGGATGACGCAGAACTTTATGGAGTCGCCGCTGATGGGGCTGTCCTTCACCGCCTGCGCCGTCGGCAGTTTGAGCTTGTCACCGGCGTCAAGCTCACCGAGGTCAGACTCCTTCTTCATCTTGTTGAGCGCCATGATGAGGTTTTTGCTGGCCTTATAATCAAGCCCGTTTTCCTTGCAGAGGCTGCACGCGCTGTCGCCGGATTTGACCGTGACGGTGAAGTAATCCTGCGCATAGGCGGTCAGGCCGAAGCAGGACAGCATTACCGACATGATGAGTGCTGTGAGTATAAATTTACCGAATCTGTTCCGCATTTCGCCCGACTCCTACGTTTTTACAATTTTATGTTCTTAATATAACAGCATTATAACGTTATGTAAAGTATATTATTTATGTTTGTGAATAATACACAATAATATAATGCTTTAATTAGTTATTGTTTAGAGCCGTTACAACACAAAATATAGGGTTTGTTTTACAAAAAATGCAGAAATTGGTCGAATATAGAGTAATGAGCGAGAAGTGGGTCCGGCTGCATTATGTTTACCGCAGACAAAAAAGAGTAATTATTATGTAAACAAAGGCAACCGATTTTTCATTTCTTTGCGAAAACAGCGGCGTGCGCGGCGGGAGAACGGCGAGGGAGCGGTCAAGTGCGCGGCAAAAGAGCGGGAAAACAAGCGGAAAAATTTTTGCAAAAAGACACGGCAATGCAGAAAATAAAGGGTAAAATGCTGTTTTATTTTGTTGTATGCCTAAAAAAATGAAAAACACAGCGCAGAATATTATGAAAAATTCCGCCTTTTGCGTGAGAGTTTATTGTGTTACACTTAGTTCGTCTTTAAAAAACGGCATTACCAATTTCGTAATGCGGCCAAAACATATGCGCGGTTAAACCGCAAAATGGAGGATTACTATGGGTGGTTTCTTCGGAGTTGCTTCTAAGGAAAGCTGCACGTTCGACCTTTTTTTCGGCGTTGACTATCATTCGCACCTCGGTACGCGCCGCGCGGGTATGGCGGTTTACGGCGACGGGAAGTTCCGCAAGTCCATACACAGCATAGAGGAAAGCTCGCTTCGCGCCAAGTTTGAGCATGAGCTGGACGAGCTGGAGGGCAAGTTCGGCATCGGCTGCATTTCGGATTTTGAGGCGCAGCCCATTCTTGTCCGCTCTCACCACGGCACGTTCGCGATAACGACGGTGAGCAAGATCAACAACGCAAACGAGATCGTCGAAAAAATCCTCGAAAACCGCACGCATTTCTTTGAGATGAGCAACGGCGAGATCAACCCGACCGAGCTTGTCGCGGCGATCATCAACCAGAAGGACAACCTGATAGAGGGCATAAAGTACGCCCTCGAGATCATCGAAGGCTCCGTCTCCATGCTCATCCTCACCCCCAAGGGCATATACGCGGCGCGCGACAGGCTGGGACGCACCCCCGTGATCATCGGCAAAAAGGAGGACGCGTACTGCGCCGCCTTTGAAAGCTACTCCTTCCAGAAGCTTGAATATACAACGGTGCGCGAGCTTGGCCCCGGCGAGGTCGTCGTGTTCGACGCGGACAGCATCAAAACGCTTGTGAAGCCGGGCGACAAGATGAA
>JBJFAQ010000292.1:0-2015 GCA_051887995.1 Eubacteriales bacterium | reverse complement strand
GATTATGCCGACTGAGACCGGCATCTGATAGGACATGCCGACCATTGCAAAGGACAGGACGATGAGCATGCCGTCCGCAATCGAAAAGGCGTTTGGAGTAAGCTCATATAGTTTAAGGAATGGGGTTCTTAGGAAAAATACGGCAACGCCGAGGAAAAGACCGAAAATGATGTAGATAGCCTGAAGTGTTTTGGTGTATTCTTTTACCTTTGTGTCGTCGTTTCCGCTCGCTCCTACCGTTTTTCCGATGAGAACCGCCGACGCAGACGCTTCGCCCACCGCGACTATCTTCAGGTACTGGTAAACTGTTGTCGAAACCGAATTTGCGGCGATTGCGTCGTCAGCCAGATGACCGAGAACAGAGGTCTGAATGGGTGTTGCAATGCTCCAAAGCATATTTGATACAAAAGAAGGCCAGAGAACCTTCACATAGTCCGAAAACAGCTTTCTTTCGAGTTTTCCGCCGCGCGAAAACAGCTTCAGCTTATTTTCCCTTGTCAGCATATAGATAACAACGATTAAAAGCTCCGTTACCCGCGCCGTGAGAGTGCCGATTGCGGCGCCCGTGATTCCAAGCTCGGGAAAACCGAATTTTCCGAAAATAAAAACGTAGTTTATCCCGACATCGATGACGAGCGACAGGGCGGAGATTTTCATTGCAAGGGTGACCGTTTCGACGGCGCGAAGCGCCGCAAGAAGTATGGTGGTGACAATAAATACAGGATATGTAAACCGGATAAGACGCAGATATTTTGTCCCTTCGGCAATGTAGCTTTCATTGTTTGTGAATATTGAAAGGACGCTTCGCGGCGCGGCGCTGGTCCAAATGAAAACTGAGGCGCCGAGCGCTATGCCGAAAAACAGGGCGAAAATTGTCAGTGTTCGCACGGGAGCGGCGTTTTTCTTTCCCCAGTACTGGGCGCCGATGACGACGACGCTGTCTCCTATCGCTATCGTTATCTGCTGAACGATAAACTGCACCTGATTTACCGTGGCGGCGCCGGACAGAGCCGCCTGACTGTATGCGCCGAGCATGATGTTATCCGCCATGTTTATGCTGTATGCGATGATGTTCTGAAGTATTATCGTGCTCATCAGATGCACAATTGTTTTGTAGAAATCCCTGTCTTTTGTAAATATGCCCGAAAAGGGGCGCACCGCGCTTTTCATATTCTCTCCTGTTACAGTTTAAAGTGCTTTTTGCCGTATTTCGGCGTCAGCCAAGTATAACACAAAAAAAACGCAAAGTCAATCTTCCGCGCGCACTGCCCGGACTTTTTTATTTTTGCAAAATCGCTTTCTTCCCCCTTTATTTTTTCGCATAACTGTGATATAATATTAAAATAGATATTTTTGCGCTCCTATTCGGCTTCCGGGGGCTTTTTCCCTTAGCGTTTTATAAGGCATAGACCTGCCTTACGCGACCGACGTGGAAGCAGTATGCGCATTTTCGGTTAAAAAGAGGTGAACGTCAATGGATCATTTCAAATTGGTGTCAAAATACAAGCCGACGGGTGACCAGCCCGAGGCGATAGACGCGCTTACGCGCGGGATACTCCGCGGCGATAGGTTTCAGACGCTTCTCGGAGTTACGGGTTCGGGAAAAACCTTTACAATGGCGAACGTCATTGAGAAGGTCAACAGACCGACGCTGGTCCTGGCACACAACAAGACGCTTGCCGCACAGCTTTGCTCGGAGTTCCGGGAGTTTTTTCCGGAAAACGCGGTGGAATATTTTGTTTCCTACTACGATTATTATCAGCCGGAGGCGTATATTCCCGGCAAGGATGTTTATATTGAGAAAGACGCATTGGTCAATGATGAAATCGACAAACTGCGTCACAGCGCCACATCGGCCTTGTTTGAACGGCGCGATGTCATTATCGTGGCCAGCGTATCCTGCATTTTTTCTCTGGGTGATCCTGCGGAGTACAATAAACTGATGATTTCTCTGCGCGTCGGTATGGCGATGGAACGGGATGAACTGATCCGGCACTTGATTGCCATCAGTTACG
>JBJFAQ010000291.1:0-2034 GCA_051887995.1 Eubacteriales bacterium | reverse complement strand
GGTTTTGTCTATGAGTATTTGTGCAATAACGCAGAATGCTCCGCCGACAACAAACGCCCACACATAGTCCATTATATTTCCCATTACCTTGCCCCCTTAAGATGAAGAAGATGCGCAATTCCCGGAATCCCAAGACCTTGCTTTACGCTGTCGGGACTCATGAGCGCTCCTGTTCCGAGAATCAGCATATCGTGTATTTCTCCGCTTTCCAGCTTCGGAAGCAGATATGACGCGAGAACGACGGCGCTGCACCCGCACCCTGAGCCTCCCGCGTGAGTATCCTGAGTTTCACGGCTGAAAATTATCATTCCGCAGTCGTTAAGGCGCGTGCCGAGGTCTATTCCTTCGCTTCTCAGCAGCTCGCCCAGAATGGAATTTCCTTCGTATCCGAGATCGCCCGTTACAACAAGGTCAAAGTCCTCGGGAGAACTGCCGCTCTCGGAAAAATAGCGGACAAGGGTATCGAGTGCCGCCGGCGCCATTGCAGCCCCCATATTGTTTGCGTCACGTATGCCTTTTTCCACCGAAATGCCGGGCAGAGCCTCCACAACACGGACTTTTCCCTCTGATTCGGCGCTGCCGCAGGGACAGACGAGAAAAGCTCCGGCTCCCGTTACCGTCCACTGCGCGGTCGGGGGACGCTGTGCGCCGTATTCGAGCGGCGTGCGGAACTGGCGCTCAGCCGAGCAGTTGTGAGAGGAGGTTACGGATACGCACCTGTCGTACACTCCGCAACTTGTCATAACAGAAGCAAGCATAAGTCCTTCCGCCGCGGTGGAACAAGCGCCGTAAAGACCGAAATACGGGATTGTAAATTCAAGCAGACCGTATGCAGAGCTTGTGCACTGGTTGATAAGGTCGCCCGCAAACATTGCGTCAATGTCGTCCTCGCGCATATTCTGTTTTTTGAGCAGCATATTGACCGCCAGCCGCTGCATTTCCGCTTCCGCTCTTTCCCATGTTTTCTGACCGAACGTGTCGTTTTTGTCGTGAAGGTCAAAAAAATGCCCTATCGGACCTTCATGCTCCTTTTCCCCGACGACGGAGGCGGCTCCGAGTATGGAGGAATTCAGTTTTATAATTGATTTGCGCATAAACGTTCCTTTCCTTGTGTTTTCAACCTTATTTTTCCGCATTCCGAAAATTTTATGCGGGATTTTAACTTGAAAAGAGAGGAAAAGGGTGGTACAATAATACGGAAAGAATTATTATTTTGATTATTTTTGCTTTTTGACTGAAAGTAAAGGAGAATGATTATGCTTCAGTTCAATCTTTTTCCCGGCGGGAAGCGGCGCGTCGTCACTTTCAGCTATGACGACGGCTCGGATAACGACGAGCGGCTTGCCGCGCTTTTTAGCAAGTACGGCGTAAAGGCAACTTTTCATCTCAATTCTTCTCGCTTTTTTCAGAAAAGTGCAGATGAGCTTGCCGAAATAAAAAAGAGATATGAGGGACATGAGATAGCCTGCCATACGGTAAACCACGGCTGGCCGTCGCGGATGCCTGCGGCAACCGCGACGGCGCAGACTCTTGAGGACAGAAAATTTCTTGAAAAAATTGCAGGCTATCCGGTTCGCGGAATGTCGTATCCGAGCGGATCGTATAATGAGACGGTGATTTCCGCCATGCTCTCCTGCGGCATAGTTTACAGCAGAACTACAAGTTCGCATATGGGACATAAGATGCCTCAGAACTGGATGGAGTGGAATCCGACTTGCCATCACAGGGACGCGATGCCGCTTGTCGCGCCTTTTATGGAGACGCTCGACTCGGAGTGGAAGCAGCCGCTTTTCTATATATGGGGGCACAGTCATGAGCTTCGAAGCGAGGAGGACTGGGCTTACATGGAAAAGCTTGTTTCCTTGCTTTCGGGATCAGACAAAATATGGTATGCGACAAATATTGAAATTTACGATTACATGCAAGCACTTTCGATGCTAAGAATATCAGCAGATGAAAAAATTATTGAAAATCCGACGGCATCCGAGCTTTGGGTTGAGATTGACAAGAAAAAGAAAATCTGCATTCCTGCCG
>JBJFAQ010000290.1:0-9110 GCA_051887995.1 Eubacteriales bacterium | reverse complement strand
TACGCCGGAGGTATCGGCTTCGACTTTAATCTTCAGCGTTTCTATTACGTTTTCTGCCAATTATTTCTTTTTCCTCCTTTCCTGTTCCGGTCGGTGCAACTCCGGTTATTGCTTTGATTATACTAAGCTGGCGTTTTTTCTCATCAGCCGCAGCCAGAGCTTCTTTTTTTTCGTTAAGTCTTTCGAGCTGTCTGTTTGTGGCAGGGTGCGGTTCTCCCGGATAATCTATTGGTTTCGTACCTTTTCTTGCAAACGCATGAAGTATCGGAGACAGACAGCCAACGGCTTCGTAAACATAACGTCCAAAAAGCCATGCGCGGTATTCCGTTTCTTCGATTTCACTTTCATATGCCTGCTCATAAAAGGGAAGGAACGTATAATCTCCAAACCAATAATCGCTGCATGATACGCCGATAGACATATAATAGGGGCAAAGGTTATCGGCGAGATCCGCGAACCACGTCTCGTTTGAGTTATCCTGTTCGTCGGAGGAAGATTTCAACCCTGAATCTTCCTCCAGCGCGTGTTTCCCTTCGGCTTCATTGAGTCAACACATTCGTTTACCATCGAAATAAGGGCTTCTATAAGAGTGTCGTCGTTTTCGCTTTCTTCCGAAAGTTCGGAGAAAATTTTCTTGCGAAGGTTCATGGAGGTGTCTTTGTGATTTGCGTTGAACGCGGCGCAGAATAAATCTTCGGCGGCACTGAGCGCATGATCCTCGATATTTCCAAATGAGAATCCGTTTTTCTCAAGCTTTTTGAGGGTGTCTATAGTGAAGCAGAGCGAATATTCTTTTCCGTCGTATTCGAAATTAATAGTTGAACGAGCCATATTATTTCTCCTTTGTTTTGTTATTTAAAATCAGAGGCTGGACGAAAGATGAGGCAATTCGGTAATCGCAAACGCAAGGGTTGCTTCTCTGACTGCTTCACCGTCCGCGCCTGTCACGATGATTGTGTAAGAGCCTTTGAAGTCCCACTTTCCGAGAGTTCCGGTAGGCTCCATTAATCCGTCGCCGTCTGAATCTGTGCCGCCAAACCACAAGGAAAATTCATGTTCTTCGCCCTCGTATGTCTTCAATGTTTCTATGTCATCGAGGTCATAAAGTATAGTATAGCTTCCCGATACCGACTGCTGTCTTCCTCTGATCTGCGGAATAAATGTGTGCGATAATGTATCCGCGTCAAGCATACTTGGTTCAGCTCCAAGGTCGGGATAGCTTCTTATGTTGACGAGTTTTTCATATGAAGATGAATCGTTTTTCTTTATCATCAAAAATGATCCGACTGATGAACTTGCCATATTTATTTCTCCTTTGTATAATAAAAAATAGGGGCTATATGCGTACAGCACATAACCCCATCGAGTTCTTCTCTCTGCCCGTTGGCAGGGAGGTTTTTATTTTTAAGTTTTTATTTCCTGTAAAGCAGATTATCTCTGCCTACTTTTGAACGGTATCTGCATACAAACCGCGTAAGCTCCGGTGAAGAAGCGTCCATGAATGAGGCATATGTTCTTACAAAACCTTTGAGCATAAGCCTCTTGTCCGCAATATCCGCTATCTGTTCGCACTGCTCTTCGCCGCCTGATGTAAGATTGGAATATGTCTCCATCTGCAACATCACAATTGCATGATTCTCCACACCTGAAGATGTGAGTGTGTCGGTGTCAGTGTAATTGTCAAGCGGGAATAAAATCCATGCCGGGAAATCGGGCGCTTTTTTGGGAATTTTCCGCGCGGTCGTTAATGTCGGATATTTTTCCTTCAGCAGATTCCTGATTTCGTTGTATACCTCGTTGAATATATTAAGCATTGAGAAGCACCGCCTTTGCTGTTTCGAGAACGGCATCCTTCAATTGCTTTGCCGTTTCATACATAGTCATTGACGGCGGATTTCCGTATGTATGATACTTCTGACCGTCAGCGTCCTTGAAATACCAGCCGTATGGACTCTGCCAATTTTTACTCCGAGGGTTATAAGTTCCAGGGCCGTAGCCGAATTCGCCTGCCTGCGGGTGCCCGTAGCCCATAGTAATTCCGGTTCCGAACTCAACAAACAATACTTTTTCTCCAGATGCAATTATATCAAACCCGTTTTCGGCCTCTTCAACAGAAACTTCAATATCGTTATATCCGTCATATAAGGCCCTGGCATATCCGAGAGACACATTTGTGGCCCCCATTTCCGCAAGTTTTCGTGTGAGCTCGTTTATTTTTTTTGTATACCGATCAAGCTTTTTGTCGACGGTGCGGATTAAATGATTCAAACTATTTGTGTCGACACTGATTTTGATTATACTGTCATCCATTGCTTACATCCACCTTCTTTACTGCATATGTTACAGAGTTTAAACTCCTCGCAACGGATGAAACAGTATAATCCCAGGGCGTGTCTGTGGTGCCGTCAGAATTGATTACGGGCGCTTTGTCTATCCATAGCACGGAAGTTTCTGAAATGGGACAATTCATGTCAGCGGTCGAAATAGTCTTGTCGTAGCTTATATCTACTCCGAATATCTGCTCGTTTGTTGTTCCTCTTGCTGCCGATATATTCGCGCTCATAAGCCGCGGCAGGGTATAAACGGACTTATATAATCCGGAGTAATTTCCATTGGCGTCCTTTGTTTCTTCGGCTTTTTCAAAAAGCGCATACCAAAATTGACGCATATTTTTTTTCAGACATTTCATATTTCATCCCACCATCGGAATTATTTCGTTCAGAAGCTGCTCGGAAACCCATTCCGCGCCCCAGGAACGGGATATTCCGTTTTCAGAATGTGACAGCTGTCCGCTTGCACCGATTCTGTTGTACATATCCTCCGCGATCCTGATTTTTAAATCGTTGTAACGGCTTTCAAACTTTGCTTCCTGGTTTGAGAACGGAAAACGGCGGGAGATAATGATGCTTTCAGCGCTCTCAAGAAGCTCAAACAAAAGCCTGCTGTCGTTTTCTCCCGTTCTGATTTTCAAACGTTCAACATCCGTCATTATTTCCCGCCTTTCTTAATTCTTTTTCTGCTGTGTATTTGCTCTTGCCGGTGTTTTCTTTTCTTCCGGTTTCGAAGGTTCATCTTTGATTATTTCGCCGTGCTGTCTGAGTTCTTCGGCATCTTCCGGGGAAATATCGAACTTTTCCCCCGCGTTATGCCATATCCCTTTATATGACACGGTATATTTAGGAATGAACTTCATCATAATACCTTTAAGGTTACAACTTCGTCCATTCTTTCAAATGAAGGAAGTACAATTTCGGAAGCGTAAATTTCGGTATTCACAGGATGAGGAGTTACCACAGTTGTGATCGCAACTCCGGTATTTACAATCGAAACTTCTGCAGCGGAACTTGACATGAGGTCTGCCTCTTCTGGTGTGGTTCCATACCATGTTGAGCCAAGATTGCCTTCCGGTATGAATGTTACATATCCGTCGGGGACAAAGGGTTTTGTGGCTTTGGACTCATCCTTATACTTTTTGCCGTATGTAACAGGGGTGATTCCCGTAGTCTGCGCAATAACACTTGAAGCTTCCGAAGGAGTGATATAACCTGCGTTTATGCCGGCGGTAGACAACCATCTGCTTTTTAGAGCGTCGGTCGATACCATGTTATTGAATGTTTTCGGACTCATTAAGGCATATTTAATTTCAGTGCCGGATATATCAGCCGCCTTAGCAGCCATATCAATAAAATCTTTTATGGGATCGGCAGTGGTGGGAGCGGACCAAAGCGCGGTACTTGTCAAAGCCGCATAGTTATTGGTTTTCCATTCGTCGGTTTTATCATAGTCAAATGAATATGTGGTTCCGTTCGCCTTGAAAGTAATAGTCATTTCCCCGTTTTCAGGGAACAGAAGCGCCATTCTCATTCTTTCCGGAACAATTGCGGCGGCTTCAATAAGGTTTTCGGAATAATTGAATATTCGGTTTAAAACTGATATGAGATAAGGATCGTTGCTGTCTCTTACTCTGAGAAGCTCCTGACGGTCTTTTTCGGTAGTTTTAAAACCTTCTCTGAAAAACGGCATTTCGGTTTCGGTGACGCTGATACCTTCAAGTTCTCTGAAAGTCGCTTTTGCGTCAAACGCGGAAGGCTTAAGAGACACAGGTATACCCTTTGCGGCCTTTACCCATGACAAATCAAGGCCCATTTTCTTCTGAGCGGGGAAGAGTGTTTCTCCAAGATAAGGTACTCTATTGGAAGAAGCTTCCGTGTAGTTGGCCGCAATGATACGCGGTGATAAAAGTGTGGTAAAATCCATATTTTATTATGTTCCTCCTTATTCGTTTACTCCGGTGTTGGTTCTGAGAACAATTCCGGGCACTACATCGCCGATTCCGGTTAAATCTATTCCGCTGTGAGCCTTAGCTTTTGCGGCATCAATTACGCCTTTTACGATTAAAGCGCCGTTGGGGTTGATTTCGGGATTTACATCATACAGCAGCACTCCGATTCCTGTCAACGCTGTTCCGGCGGCTCCGGCGGAAGTAATGGGAGTTCCTGCTTTAACGACCGCACTTCCGGTGATCGTTACAGGCACGGCAGTAAAATTATCAGCCGCAAGTATAGTGAATGAACCGTCAATATTTGTGGTTGTAAATTTCATATATTATCTCCTTTATTTGATATAATGTTTTAATCCATCCATTGCGGATTTTTGTGTTTCAGAGTTTTTCCTTCCCAACTCCTTCGCGATTTTTAATTCTTCCGAATCTTCAGCGTTGTTTTTGCTTCCTCCGTTCGGGTGAAGTTTGCGTTCGATTTCCCTTTCGCGTTCTTTGTCACGAGCGACATTGAATTTCTGCTGATTTTCAAATACCTTGTTCATATCTCCCTCATAAATCGCCTCGGCAGTAGAGCGCGCGAGATCAGGTGCATATCCGAGTTCAAGGTATTTTGCTACATAATCGGAAATCGATGATTTTTTCAAAAGCTCATTGTACTTATTCTCAAGTTCGGCTCTTTCTTCGTCAGCCTGAGTTTTTGCGGTTTCATCCGCAGACATTTTTTCTTTCAGACTTTTTTTAGCCGCTGCCAGCTCGGATGCAGTCTTATCATATAAATCTTTTTTGATATATCCAGATAAGTTAACCTGTTCGGGTATTTCAAGCGAGAGCAGAGCTGCGAGTTTTTCGCTGTCGGTCATAGAATCAAAACCTTCAATGGATTTTGTGTCGATGTTAGGCATTTGTGTTTTCTCCTTTGCGTTTTTTTGTCGGGCGTCTCTGCCCCTATTTTGCGCTTTTATACTTCATCTCCGAAGTCTGCGAATTTTATATGGCGATTTCTCTACCGCCGATATTTTAGGCATTTGCCGAATATCTTTAATCTCCGGAACATAATAGCATCTGCAATGCCAATGTTCCTTTGGGGGTGCGTTTTCTATGGAATAAACTTTGTTTTTTCGTTTATTACAGTATGCGCACACCAATTCATCGTCTCTGGTTATCCAGCGTACTTTTTTTACTCCGGCGTCTTTATATGCTTTCAGTAAAGCCTCATCCGTGATAATGTCGGCGTATTGAGCGGTCATGTTCGCCCAATAAGACAGCGCTTTCTTCCACTCCTGTGTTCTGTCTACATTCGTCAAAGCCGCTTCTTTCAGGCGTTCTCTTTTTCTGACAACTTCGGCTGAATAAGAATATAAAGTTACCGGATTGGGTTCTTCGAAAATTGCAAGCAGCCATTCCTCGTCGGGCTTTTTGTTTCCGTTAGGTTCGGATTCTGCGTATATTTCTTTTGCAAGAGTCAATAAATCGCTTTTGTTGTCTTTGGCAAGAGAGGTGTACAGCCAGTCAACAGCCTTGATGATATTCAGTTCATCAAAACCCGCTGTATACGCCTCTTGCTTAGCCTGCTGAAATTTCCGGACCGCTTTCCTCCGCAGAAGAGCTATTGCTTTGTCCGTCGTTGTGTACAGCTCTTTCATTTTCAAGTTCCTTTTCAAGGCTTATTTCGGCGGCCTGCATCTGCTCTTCGTACCATTCCATACCGAGTCTGTATGAAGCTTCAATATCCGGCAGAAGAGCCGCACATTCATAAGCAATTCTGGGATGTACTTTCGGATTATTAAGAAGTTCGCAAAGAACCTGAGCTTTCGACTGAATATCATTGAGATTTTTGCGCGTAAACTGAACTTTCACATCGGCTGGGTTCAGGGCAAGCACCCCTTTGTCCCTGTACATTTTCAGAATCAGTTTTAATATTTCTTTTTCCGAACGTATGAATAATTTCTCGGAATCGCTTGCCCTGGACTCGGCGTCCTGCCATCCGTCGCGGAATATCGTAGCCTGCCCGGTGTCGGAAGTCGACGATCCGCCGTTTCTGTTCGGCATACCCGTTATTTCGTCGATATACTCATACAGAGCGTTTAATTCGGTCTGTACTCCCTGCTGAGATATCTCGGAAGAAATTCTGTATACCTTTGCTTCCGCACCCGCTACGCTTTTGATTTTTATATACATTCCTCCTGAAGCGAGAGAATTATACTTGTCATCGCTGATATCGCAGTTCTGGAATACATCAAAGGCGTTGACGAAATCTACCACATTGTCAACCCTTGCGCTTTCAAGAGTGTTTATCTGATTTATAGGCGACAATACAATCTCAAACGCACCAAGCCGCGCTTCATTATTCGGGTATTCAACTATCGGAACCCTGCCGAAGTCATATTCTACAAGCCCGAACACGCTTCCGTCGTTTGATACTTTCATGGTTCCGTCCGGTGTATACACATGGTAATAGATCTCTCCTTCGTCATAGTATTGCTTCAGCACGCCGGCAATCGGTTTTTTGCCGAGTCTTGAAGAATAAATAACGAAAGCTTCGCGCGGATCAAGGCTGTAAATAGCGACGGGACTTCCTTCTTCGTCGAAATCGGGATCGGGCAACACCATCCTCGGAGCTACGCCGCATATGTGCATCCAGTCGACACATTCTTTGTCTTTTGACTCTTTGTCTTCGGCAGTCATAAGCGAATTAAGCTCGGCAACCTTATCAGACGTTTCTTTGTTTCCGTTTGCGGCTATGTATTGTATCGGAGAGCTGAGAAGAAACGAGGATTTAAAGGTCACGATTTTGTTCGGGATGTTTATAACAACTTTGTTGTTGTTTTGCGGTCTGACCGTTTTAGTTTTATAGCGTATATCCATAATACCGCGGTATACGTCGTACAGATAATTAATCTCGGACACATTGCAGGCGTCAATAGGAAGCGTGCTCTCAAGTATCTCCGCGACGTTTGAGGCGGTAACCTTATCCGCATTTACCATGATTTTAGTTCGCCCGTGCAGGCTTTCGCATGACTGCAGGCGGACTATTTGATTTTCCAAGAGGATGTCAATCACCTCACATAATAAAAATAGGCACTACACGTACACTCGTACGCATAGCCCCATCGGACTCTTCTTCCTATCCATTGACAGGAAGGACTATTTTCTGTTTTGAGTTTATTTCCAGAATCGCGACGCCGTCTTTTCGTCTTCTTATTTCGACGCCCTTTCCTGAAGCGAGTATTTCGTTTATGACCGCAAGGGCCTTTTCGTCAACATATTTGTAGCCATTGTCCGGCGTTTTTGTTTTTTCTTTTTCCATAATCTCCTTTAATAAGGTCTGTTGCCAACTACAACTTGGGTTCCTTCGAGAGTTTGAATGAAGTCGGCCAACATTGAAAATGCGTCAGGCACATCATCATGTGCATTTTTTCCGGCCATAGTCCATCCGCAAAGCATACCGAGTGCTTTCTGATATTCTTTTTCAGAATTCTTTTTCAAAACGGAATTGTCTTTGAACAGAAATCTTTCTTTTACAAATGGCGAATCTACTATAATGCGGGTGGCTTTGTTGGCTGTACTGTATTTTGTTTGAATTTTTGTTAATCCGCCTTTGGCTTTGACTTCTTTTTGCACTTTTTCCGCTATTTTCCCTCCGGCCGAATTGGATTCAAACCGGCTCATTTGCGTTTTATGCTTCAAAAGATTTTCAACAAGTCTTGTTTCAACAATTTCCGGTGCGCCGTTGTCGCAAATGATATCTTCTACATAGAAATCGTTTCCATACTGATATACCGTAGGCATAACGCAATAGTCTTTTCCCCTGTCTTTTGTATCACAAACGCTTAAAACAGCATCCGGTGATTCATTGGGAAGTTCGAAATACCTTCTGAGTTCATCCTCATTGTAAAGCAATCCTTCACGTTCAATTGGTTGGTTCATAAACAGAGCGCGCCACGAGCAGTCATCGAGGGTATTTTTCATGTCCTCAAAATATGCTGTATCAAAACCGACTCCGTATCTGTAATTGAAATTACTTTCGCCATTATCATCAATAGCCGGAATAACAAGTGATTTAACGCGGGAGTTGCCGGAATATTCCGCGCATATTCTGCCTATAGGATCATGGACGGACCACCTTGTAGCCAGATGCAGCTCTTTGGCATTTAATTTTTTCCGGGATTTTAAATCGTTTGTATATGCGGTCCATAATTTGTCAAGACGTTCTTTTGACAGAGCTTCTTCTATGCCGGATACAAGGTCATCCGCAGACAAAAGAATTTCGCATCGAGTAGCGCCGGTCAATGAAGCGCCTATCGCCCTGCATGTGAGAGACGAAAATCTATGCTTTCTTCCGATATCAATTGTCTGCTCTTTTGCATTGGTTATTATATTTTTGTTATTCGGGTATATGTCTTTCCATAAATATTCCGGGTCTTGAATGACGGATAATACACCGTCATAAATCGAATTGGTTAACGTTCCGCTGTGGCCTGAAGCGAGAGAACAATTATCCGGATATTTGCCAATCAGCATCGAATGAAGAAAAATTTCAAGGGTTGATTTACCGGTGCCGGGAGGAAGCGATATTGTCAAAATATCATATTTGCCGTCAATGAGATTTTGTATCTCAGAACATACGCCTGCCAATTGCTTTCTGCGCGGAATCCAAAAACGTTTTTCGGGCTCTCTTTCAAGCTCTATGTATTCCATATAGCTTCCGAATTGCAGACCTCTTGCCTCCAAAAGTAGAGTTGCACGGAATACGGCGTTTGCATCATCATAATTGACTCCTCCATTGCGCATCTGCGTGGCACAATATTGTTTTAAAAGAAATGTTTTC
>JBJFAQ010000289.1:0-2076 GCA_051887995.1 Eubacteriales bacterium | reverse complement strand
CATTGCTTCCTGGGCATCGGCGGCATCATACAAAAAGCGACGCCGGATACTCTCCGCGATTTCTTCCTCTCGCCGTGCCATATATTCCTGCGCATCTTGGCGTTTTAAAATATATGTCGCCATCGTCGCCGCCGACCTTTCGGAATAACCGGCAGCAATAGCCGACTCGCGTGCTGCCCCGTATGCTCTTTTTCTTTTAACAAACTCATCACAAAAAGCAATCATCCGCTCTGTCATTCGACTTTGCCACCCCCTCTGTTTTATAAAAGTCACAAAGGCTTTTAATTTGTCGCGCGCGTGAGAGTTTTATAATGCTGTTATAAATTAAATAATTTTTTTGTATTCATCTCTTATTTCTCGAAAAAACGAGCTGTAAAATTCGAACAGTTCCGCTGATTTCTCCAAGCGGAACTGCTCAACTTTTGGATTTTCGTTAAGATTTGAGGAAGATTCGATAACAAACTTTCCGGCATCGGTATCGAAAAGCATCACCTTGGAATGGTTGTTATACATATTCACGGTCCAACCGTTTGCGTTGAATATGTCTGTTATCTGCTCGAGATATCCATACCCGCGATTATGCTCGCAGTTATCTTTCATCGCACCGCCGACGAGCAAATCAACCTTGTCCAATCTGCCATCATTGCGCAGACCGTCAAGCATTTGCGCCTGCCGAACACCGACGCGCAGCGTTGACGCAAACAGACTCTTTATGCGCGTCTGACCGGTAATCCAAACGATAAAGGCAATCGAGCTGAACCCGCCGGATGTAATATACACAAAGCTTTCGTCTTCCGGAAGCTTTGGAGTCAGGTCTTCTATTATCGCGTTTTCACGCATAATGTTAAAACTCTGCCGCTTTTTCGGCTGAGTAAATACTTTGTGCTCCATTTTTTCACCATGAAAAAAGCAGCCTAAAAGGCTGCTCATGTTATTTTTCTTTGTCGCCAAACTCATATCCTACTCTGCTCTTGGCAACAAGCAGCCACGTCGGATATGCAGCTTGAATCTCGCGCACATGCATGCGGTACGTCGGCGCAAAAAGAACATCTGCCATGTCTTTTGACGCTTCCGTCCGAAACGCTTCCGAAAATTTCGTGCTGAGACCGACCGTTCGAATCTTTTTGATAACTGAAGTATCCCGATCAATAAGCATGATCGTAAGGTTGTAACCCTCGCCCTCTTCCGGCTTTGGAAGATTTGTCAGCTTGCTAAGTTGAATAGCATACGGCATTTCCGCCCAGGCAAGCGTTCCGAGCTTGCAGAACAGGAAAAGTATATCGTCTATTCTTGCCAAGCGAATTTCACCGGGAACGCCGGGCTCAAAAGCCTGCATTTCTTCTTCGGTCGGCGAGCTGTAGTAATAAAAAATATTAAGTCCCGCTTCATCGACCTCAAACACGGTGCAATCTTCGTTGTATCCGTCGAGGATGTGTGTTTCCTCTCCGACCTTAAAAACATTCATTTCGTGATTCTCCCTCGTCTTTTTTTCGAGTATATCACAAAATCAAAGTTCTTTCAAGTTTTCACTGTCCAACAAAACGGACTGTAAAAGCGCACCTCTCGGCTCACAGAGAGGTGCGTCAAATGAAGGTGTTGGCGGCGCGCGGAGTCAAACCGCGCCTCCGGGGGATGGGAGCCCCGGAGATAACCGTATGCTGCCATATGTGCCGCCCGAGCTGCGTCTTGTCATCAGCCATCGTTTTACCGTCCGCAAACTTGTGCGCCCGATTCGTCCCGGAACGCCCGATACTTAACTTCTCGCGCTTCCTCGCCCTCTTGGCGGCAGCGACTTATAAATGGGTTTTGGAGCGGAACAAAGGACTCGAACCTTTAATGCACTTATGCGCATATCGCCTGAAAGCTCCGCATAAAAAGCCCTGCTATTAAACCCGCCGCAGGGCGAAGCGGGAAAAAAGGAGAAAAGAATTATGTAGAACTCTGTTTCAGCCGTTCGGCGATCCGGTTTTGAGCGACGCGATAATATCGCTCGTCTTTTTCAAAACCGGTGTAGTGCCGTCCGGTGTTGATGCAGGCGATGGCGGTCGTCCCGCTCCCCGTGCAATTGTCGAGCAC
>JBJFAQ010000288.1:0-9223 GCA_051887995.1 Eubacteriales bacterium | reverse complement strand
AACGGTCACGTCTTCTCCTACGTCTGTTCTTTCACGGTTTATAACCTCAATATCCGGGTGAGTTTTTATTTTTTCCGTAACATATTCCGAAAAAAGCGTTCTGTCAACGGCGAGCGCAGACCCGGCAGGCACTCTTGTCGCGTCCGCGGCGCTCATTATGAGCGAGCCGAGTGTCCGCAATTCCTCTTTGAGAAGCCCGACCGCGTTCGTTACGCTGTCGGAACGGAAAGAATTTGAGCAGACAAGCTCTGCGAAACCGTCCGTGTGATGTGCGGGCGTATGCTTTTCCGGTTTCATTTCATAAAGGCGCACGTGTGCTCCGAGACGCGCGGCCTGCCACGCCGCTTCGCATCCCGCAAGTCCCGCGCCTATGATTTCAACTGTGGGTTTCATCAAAATTCCTTTTTCTCATTCCTCTTTGGATTCGTCCTCATCCGGAGATGCTTCGCGCTTATAGCCGCAGTCCTTTTCATGGCATAGAATTATCGGCTTTCCCTTTTTCCTGAAAAGAATGTTTCCGCATTCGGGGCATTTTTCGTCAAGCGGCATATCCCATGATGAGAAATCACATTCCGGATAGTTCTCGCAGCTGTAAAATACGCTCTTGTTGCGCCCGTACTTGGTTACAATCTTGCCGCCGCACTTAGGACATTTGACGTCAAGCTCTTTTGCCTTCTGCTTTGTGAATTTACATTCGGGATAACGGCTGCACGCATAAAAACTGCCGTATCTTCCGGTTCTGAGCACCATATCCGCGCCGCATTTCTCGCATTTGAGACCTGTCTCGGCAGGCTTCGGAGCCTCGGCGTGTACCGCCTCTTGGTAAAGAGGCTTTGTATTACGGCATTTGGGATAATTCGGGCATGCGGCAAATTTGCCGAATCTTCCGGACTTGACAATCATTTTGCTGCCGCATTTTTCGCATATCATGTCGGTTTCCTCTACGGGAACGCGGTATCCGTCCTTGCCTATGGTCTTTTCCGCCTTTTCAAGCTCCTTTGAGAAATCCGCATAAAACTCTCCGAGCACATTCTCCATGTTTCCGCTGCCCTTTTCGATTCCGTCAAGCTCGTTTTCCATATTCGCGGTAAACTGATAGTCAACGATGTCGGGGAAATTCTCTTTCATGAGCTTTGTCGTCATTTCACCGAGCGGCGTCGGAACGAGCGATTTTCCGTCCCGCACGACATAATTTCTTGCAAGAATGGTCGTTATTATGGGAGTATATGTCGACGGACGGCCTATGCCCTTTTCTTCAAGCAGTTTGATAAGAGACGCTTCGGTGTATCTCGGCGCAGGCTCCGTAAAATGCTTTGCGGGGTCTATATGCTCGGAGCGGAATTTTTCTCCCTCCGAAATATTCGGAAGGCGCAGATTCTGCATCTCTTCCTCGCCGTCTTTCTGCTGTCTCTCGTCCGCGCTCTCCTCATAAACTGCCATATAGCCCTGGAAAGCAACCGTGTATCCGCTCGTGCGGAAGACATAGCCTGCCGCGTCAAAATCGGCGCTTACGGTATTAAGCTCCGCCGACTGCATCTGGCTCGCCACAAACCGCTCCCAGATGAGCTTGTAGAGCTTATACTGGTCAGGAGTGAGGTATTTTTTAACTGCTGACGGCTCAATTGCCACATTTGACGGGCGTATTGCCTCGTGCGCGTCCTGCGCTCCGGACTTTGACTTGTATACGCGCATCTGCGCGGGATAGTATTCCGTGCCGAATCTGTCCGTAATGTAAAGCTTTGCGGCTTCTGCGGCCTCTGCGGAAATACGGAGCGAATCGGTTCTCATATACGTGATAAGACCCTGCGCGCCGCCGTTTTCCGAGCCGATGTTTATACCTTCGTAAAGCTCCTGTGCGACTTTCATGATTCGCGCCGACTGAAATCCGAGTTTTTTGGACGCCTCCTGCTGCATGGTGGAGGTGGTAAACGGCGGCATCGGCGCTTTATGGCGCACGGATTTTTTAACCGAGCTTACGATAAAATCTCCCGTGCCTATCGCGTCGAGCACCTTCATTGTCTGCTCTTCGTTTTCGAGCTTTATTTTTCCGTTTGCGTCGCCCATGAATCGAACCTTCAGGCTGCGGTTGCCGCTTCCCGAAATTTCCGCCTCTATCGTCCAGTATTCGGCAGGCACAAACGCTTTTATCTCCTCCTCGCGCTCAACTATCATGCGCGTCGCCACGGACTGCACTCTTCCGGCGCTGAGCCCGCTTTTTACGCTTTTCCAAAGCAGAGGACTTATTTTATATCCCACTATACGGTCAAGAATACGCCTTGTCTGCTGGGCGTTCACAAGATTCATGTCCACCGTTCGCGGGTTCTTTATCGCCGCCTTTATCGCGGTTTTGGTAATTTCGTTGAAGGTCACGCGTCTTGTTTTTTCAATCGGAATATCAAGCGCGTTTGCAAGATGCCAGGAAATGGCCTCTCCCTCGCGGTCAGGGTCGGTCGCAAGAAAGACCTTGCCGGCCTTTTTTGCCTCCTTTTTGATTTCTTTTATAAGGTCGCCTTTTCCGCGGATATTTATATAGTGCGCCGTAAATCCGTTTTCCGTATCGACGCCGAGAGTGCTTTTCGGCAGGTCACGGACGTGTCCCTTTGACGCTATGACTTTATAATTTGAGCCAAGGTAACCCTTTATGGTATTAGCCTTTGACGGAGATTCCACTATAACAAGATTTGCCATGTATTTTTCCTTTCAAAGTAAATATACGGTTCAGTTTTTGATGTAAAGTCCGCCCGGAAGCGAGCTTACAAATCCTTTTATTTCAAGGAGTGCAAGCGTTCCCATGGCATCGGAGCACGGAAAGCCCTGCCTTATCAGCTCGTCGATGCCGACAGCCCTGTCGTCCGGCATAGCGATAAGCAGCTTCTTTTCTGCCTCCTCAAGTTCGTCAAAGCCCTCGGACGTATCCTTTCTATGCATAAAAGTGCCGTCACGCTTTTCCGCGGGTGCATTTTCGGTGTCGGAAACCGCATGAGGAAGCGTATTTTCCGCTTTTTTCGGTCGGAATTTGTTTTCCCGCGGCATAGGTGCATCGCAGGACACGGAATCCTCTTCATATGCATGCCTTGAGCATACGCCCATCTCGGACAGCACCTGCTCGTCTGCCAAAGAATGTTCCTTTGCTCGGCTGAGGTTAAGATAACTTATGCGGCTACCGTAATAAAACTCGTAGTTTTTAAGTATGTCCTCCGTTGTCAGCACAAGATTTGCCCCGCTGTGCAGCAGCTGGTTCGTGCCGTTTGCGCCCTTTGAGCCGAGATTACCGGGAATGGCAAACAAGTCTCTGCCCTGGTCAAGCGCCGAACGGGCGGTTATCATAGCGCCGCTTTTCACATCGCACTCAACAACGAGCACACCGTTGGAAAGCCCGCTTATTATGCGGTTCCTTTCCGGAAAATGATTTGCCGACACTCCCGTTGTTGGCGGATATTCGGAAATCACTGCGCCGTTTTCGATTATTTTATGGTAAAGCACCGTGTGCTCCTTCGGATATATCACGTCGACGCCCGAGCCGAGAACAGCGATGGTCTGACCGCCGGCGGCAATCGCCGCACATGCGGCGACCGAATCTATACCGAGCGCCATGCCGCTTGTAATGACTGTTCCCGCGGCGGCAAGCTCATAGGCTATTTTATACGCCGTTTTCTTCCCGTATTCGCTCATTTTGCGCGTTCCGACAATGCCTATCGAGAGATTTTCGTTCAAATTCGGGAATTTTCCTTTGAAATACAGGACTGCCGGCGGGTCTTTAAGGGGACGAAGTCTGCTCGGGTATCGGTCGCTTCCGTAAGTGAGTATACCTATACGGTGCGACGCGCAGAAATCGCATATTTCATACGCTTCATTTAGATTTTTGTCGAGAAGCCGCGCCGTAACACGCTCTCCGAGCTGCATATGCTCAAGAATGTCCGCGTCCGCGCGGAATATCTCATAAGGGTCGGAAAATTTTTCAAGCAGATCGGGAAGATGCCGGCTTCCGGGTCCAAGGCGCTGTGCAAGCCATATCCAATAGATAGTATCCGACATACTTTTCTCCTTCAGCATTTTGAAAGTTCCCACATGCACACAGACGCCGCCATCGCCGCGTTCAGCGACTCGGTATTTTCGCATATCGGGATAAACACGCTGCACTCACATGCCCCGACGGCTTCTTCCGACAGACCGTGTCCTTCGTTTCCTATAACGAAAACGTCTGTCCTCTCAAGCTCAAACGAGCCAAGCTTTTTCGCCGAGTGGTCAAGCGCCGCCGAAAAAACACGGCGTCCGCCCGAGCGCAAAGAAGCGATTGCCGCCGTAAAGTCGTCCGTGCGGACGGTTCTGACTTTGAAAACCGCTCCCATGGCGGCGCGCAGCGTCTTAGGACTGTAAATATCGGCGCAGTCGGAGCTGAGCACGACCGTCTCAATTCCGAATGCCGCAGCTCCGCGCAGTATCGTTCCGAGATTTCCCGGGTCACGAAGCGATTCAAGCATAAGGACTTTACCGGTAAAATCCGGCTCATCTTTTCCTATTTTATCAATTTTATGAAATTTGTCAATATATTTTGCAACGCAAATCACCCCCTCGGGAGATTTTTCCGAGGTGAGCTTTTCAAACGCCGACGTGCCGAGCGTATAAAGCGTGCCGCCGCATTCTATCTTTCGGTCTCCGAAAAATTCGTCGGCGCTTTTCATAACAAAGTCGTATGCGTCCTCGCGCACAAGCACCGCCTCAATTTCGGCTCCGAAAGCAAGCGCCTCAAAGAAGAGTTTGATTCCGTCAAGGCGAAAGCGTCTCTCCGCCTCTCTGTATTTCTTTTCGGCGAGCTTGCCGACACGCACGACAAGCGGATTGCTCCTCGCCGTTATCACTCCGTCATTTTTTCTGATAAGAAGCGGCATTTTCCCCTCCGGTTTCAAATATACTATAAGCCAAATCGCTGCGGAAGCATAACCTGTCTTTCCGCAGTGATCTCAGTTGCCTTTTTATAGCAAAAACCCGGTCAAGACCGGGTTTTTTCATAATTAGAGCGCAGCTTTAGCTTTTTCTGCGAGAGCCGCGAAAGCGTCCTTGTCTGCGACGGCAATCTCGGAAAGCATCTTTCTGTTGAGTTCGATGCCCGCGAGCTTCAGACCGTGCATAAATGTGGAATAATTCATTCCGTTTACCTTTGCCTGAGCGGAAATACGTGCGATCCAAAGTCTTCTGAAGTCCCTCTTCTTGAGCTTACGTCCGGCGAACGCATAGTTGCCGCTCTTCATTACGGCTTCTTTCGCCATCTTGAAGTGCTTGCTCTTTGAACCCCAGTATCCTTTTGCTGCCTTCAGAACTTTATTTCTTCTCTTGCGCGTCATCAAAGCGCCCTTGATTCTTGCCATTTTTCAATTTCCTCCTGTCTGATTTTCCGCTCTTATTTCTGGATAAGAGTTCTGATGTTTGCCGTCATTGCCGGGCTGAGGTAAGAGCCGGAGCGCAGGAATCTCTTGCGCTTTGCACTCTTAAGTCCGAGATTGTGGCGGTGCTGGCTGTGATTATGCTTTACCTTTCCGCTGCCTGTAACGGAAAATCTCTTTGCAGAGGCTTTATGTGTCTTAATCTTTCCCATTTTACATTTCTCCTTTTTTGACTGAAATATATTTTACATACAGACGCACCCCGGCATGGAAAACGCCGAAAATGCCTAAGCTGTAAATAAACAAAATAACCGACTTACTTAGCAGCCTTTACCGGAACGATTATCATGCTCATAAAACGTCCTTCCGTTGACGGCTTCTTGTCAACTGTTCCGATTTCCGCAACACTTGAGGCAAAACGGTCAAGCAGATCGCGTCCGATATCCATGTGGCTCATCTCGCGTCCCCTGAATTTGACGACAACGCGCACCTTGTTGCCCGCGGTAAGGAATCTCGTCGCATGATTAACCTTCGTTTCAAAGTCATGCGTATCAATGCGGCAGGAAAGCTGCACTTCCTTAAGCTCCACCGTCTGTTGCTTCTTGCGTGCTTCCTTTTCCCTTTTCTCTTTGTCAAAACGGAATTTACCGTAGTCCATGATGCGGCAAACCGGCGGCTCTGCCTGTGCTGCCATCATGACAAGGTCAAGTCCTCTGTCGTAGGCAATCTGAAGCGCGTTTTCACTCGACATGATACCGAGCTGCTCTCCGTCAGGTCCGACGACACGAAGCTCCTTCGCTTTGATTTCCTCATTGATAGGCGTTTCTTTTGTGCTGATAAGTATGCACCTCCGAATAATTTTTTAGAAAAAGCAAAAATGCGTGTGGATTCCCCGCACGCACACAGTCCCCCTCTCGGGGGAAAAGTATTGACGCCGGCGCGCAAGTGCGGCCGGGTGAGAGCGGAGAAACGCTCTGCTTTATTCCATGTGATTTTACCACACCTTGTTTTGTTTGTCAAGCGGTTTTCATGATTTTTCCGAAAAAATTTTTTGTTTTTTCTTTTTGCAAAAAACAAATTCTCTTCGACCGGTAATTTGTACAAATTTAAGCAAATCGCCAAGAAATAATGCTTTGCGGCTTTTTTCGCTTCGATTATTTTTCGTTTTTCGTCATTTTTGCAAAATAAACGGGAAAAAATCGTCATTTTTGATAATTTACAAATCCGTTTTTTCGGGTTATAATGTGAAAACAACGCACGGCGACACCGTATCTCAGCGGAATATCAATCTCATGATATCAACACGCTGGATCGGTCTCGATCCGTGCCTTTTTGTTGCCGTTTTTATAAATTGTAAACAAATTTCAAAATGTATGGAAAAAAGGACGGCAATATGGTATAATTGATAAGATAATATCGCTTATCATAAAAAGAAATGTTTTTACGAAAGGATTCCGCACGGCAAACGGCCGTGTCACATACACATACCGAAGATGACTACTCTTGAAAAAATAGAAAATATGTCCCTGCCTGTGGTTGCGCTCCGCGGCATTGTCGCATTTCCCGCCGTCACAATCAATTTCGAGTGCTCGGAGGAAACAACCCTCGCCGCGGCAACTGCGGCGCTTGAAACCGATTCATACGTTATTCTCTTGTCCCAGAAGGACCTCTCCGACAGCACCGTTTCGGCGGATTCCCTTTACCGCGTCGGAACGGTGGCGAAGCTTAAGCAGTCGGTCACAACATCAGAAGGACACCTGCGCATTATCGCAGAAGGGCTGTGCCGGGCAGAGGTGACGGAAATACGTCCTTTCGCGGAATATCTGATAGCTGATGCGCTGTGCCGCAGAATAAGCATCGCGGGAACAACGAACATACGCACTCAGGCAATGATGGAAGAAGCGCTTACCCTGCTTGACAAAATAACCGCTTTTCTTCCCGCTCCCTCAGACGAGTTGCGCCTGCGCGCAAAGGGAATCACAAACCCCGGACTTCTTGCGGATTTCATTGCCGCAAACGTCCTTGTCAAATACGATGACAAACAGCAGATACTCGAAGGCTTCGACCCCGTCAAGCGTCTGCGCACGCTGCTTTCCGTAATGCAGCGCGAGGCAGAGCTGCTCTCCTGTGAAAAAGAAATACATCAGTCTGTGCGCTCGCGCATAAACCAAAATCAGCGCGAATACTATCTGCGCGAGGAAATGAAGGTCATTCAGGAAGAGCTTGGCGGCTCAGAGCTGTCCGACGCCGATGAATACTATGAAAAAATAATGAACGCCCATCTTCCAAAGGAAGTGGAAGAAAAGCTTCTGCGCGAAAACGACAGGCTCGCAAAAACTCCGTTCGGCTCAGCCGAAGCGGGGCTTATGCGCACATACCTCGACACCTGCCTTGAGCTTCCGTGGACGAAGAAGACAAAAGACAGAGTAAATGTCGGCGCCGCCGCGAAAATTCTTGACGACGACCACGACGGGCTTGAAAAGGTAAAGGAGCGCATCCTCGAATATCTGGCGGTAAAGCAGTTAAATCCAGAGCTTAAAAATCAGATAATATGCCTTGTAGGACCTCCCGGCGTCGGAAAGACCTCGATCGCCGCTTCAATCGCGCGTGCAATGAAGCGCAAATACGTGCGCGTTTCGCTCGGAGGCATTCGGGACGAAGCGGATATACGCGGACACAGAAAAACCTATATCGGCGCAATGCCGGGGCGAATAATCACGGCGCTCACACAGGCGAAAGTCAAAAATCCGCTTATTCTGCTTGACGAAATCGACAAGCTGACCTCGGACGCGCACGGCGACCCCGCCTCAGCCCTCCTCGAAGTGCTTGACGGCGAGCAGAACTGCGCCTTCCGCGACCACTTTATCGAGCTTCCTTTTGACCTTTCGGACTGCCTTTTCATCGCCACCGCAAACACGACCGAGACAGTTCCGAAGCCTCTTCTCGACCGTATGGAGATAATCGAGCTTAAATCCTACACGAGAACCGAAAAGCTCATGATTGCAAAGCACCACCTTATTCCAAAGCAGCTTTCGCGCCACGGTCTGACAAAGAAAGCCCTGAATATAACCGATTCCGCGGTCATGGAAATGATTGACTACTATACACGCGAGGCGGGCGTGCGAAATCTTGAGAGAACCATTGCTCAGCTTTGCCGTAAGGCGGCAAAGCAGATACTGACCGACGGCTCGGATAAAGCAGTACGCATAACCGCGAAAAACATTGAAAAATACCTCGGTGCACGTAAACTGATTCCCGATTCGATTTCAAAAGAAAACGAAGTAGGCGTCGTAAACGGTCTTGCCTATACCTCCGTCGGGGGCGATCTGCTCAAAATAGAAGCGGCAGTCCTCGATGGAAGCGGAAAAATCGAAATGACAGGCTCGCTCGGAGACGTAATGAAAGAATCCGCGCAGCTCGCGGTAAGCTGTGCACGTTCGCTTTCGCTCGGCACGGAATATCCGATAGAAAAGGATTTTTACAAAACCAAGGACATACATATCCACTGCCCAGAGGGCGCTGTTCCGAAAGACGGTCCTTCCGCGGGTGTTACAATGACGACGGCGCTTGTCAGCGCGCTCACCGGTTTTCCGGTAAGGCGCGACATTGCGATGACGGGCGAAATCACCCTTCGCGGAAACGTCCTCGCAATAGGGGGACTGCGCGAGAAGACCTCCGCGGCTTACGCCGCAGGGGTGAAAACCGTGCTTATTCCCGAGGACAATATGAGGGATCTTCCCGAAATTGACCCGGCGGCGCGAGAAAACCTGAATTTCATTCCGTGCAGACGCATCGAGGACGTCCTGAGCTCCGACGCCGAACTGCTGGACCGCTTCCGGACT
>JBJFAQ010000287.1:0-9271 GCA_051887995.1 Eubacteriales bacterium | reverse complement strand
CCTTGGGATTGGGACGAAAGACAATATTCGGGTCTGCTTTCAGCCTTGCGAGCTGACGCAACATCTGGGTCGCACTCTGGAATCTGAGCGCCGGGTCTTTTTCCATTGCGGACAGAATAATTTGTTCAAGACCGCGCGGAATCGAAGGATTTATCGTTCTCGGGGGCACAGGTGTGTTTTTTATCTGCATGAGCGCAACGGAAATCGGGCTTTCGTCATAAAAAGGAAGCCTTCCGCAGGACATTTCGTACATCATAACGCCGAGCGAATAGAGGTCGCTTCTGCGGTCGATGCCGTTTCCCTCAGCCTGCTCGGGGCTGATATAGAACACCGTGCCGATCGCCTTGTCGGTCACAGTGAGCGTTTCGGCGTTCGGCAACTTTGCAATACCGAAATCCGTCACTTTAATCACGCCGTTTTTGAGGAGCATGATGTTCTGAGGCTTTATGTCGCGGTGGACAATGCCCTTTGCGTGGGCGTGCTCCAGCGCGTGCAGAATCTGCTCGGTATAGCTGATGATCTCCCCGAGTGAAAGCACTCCGCGCTTTGTCATGTATTCCTTTAGGGTAATGCCCTCAATGTACTCCATGACAATAAATTTGATTTTTCCTTTTACGGAAATGTTGTAAATTTTGACTATATTCGGATGCGAGAGCATTGCGACCGCTTTTGATTCGTTTAAGAAGCGTCTTACCTGCTGTACATCGCTTGCACTCTCGTCCTTCAGCATTTTAACGGCAACTGTTTTTTTCTGGAAGAGATCGTAAGCCTCGAAAACGACCGCCATTCCTCCGACGCCTATCGTTTTGAGAATACGGTATCTTCCGTCAAACACCTGCCCGACATATCTGTCGTAGCTTTCCATACTCATATATATTACGCAGCCTTTCTCAGAGCTCGAGCAGAACCGCGGTGATGTTGTCCGAACCGCCGTTGCGGTTTGCTTCTGCTATAAGCTGCTCCGTTTTTTCCTTGGGCGATTTCTCGCTCATGGCGATGGCGGCGATTTTGTCGTCCGGCACCATGTTTGAAAGCCCGTCCGAGCAGAGCAGGAAAAAGACCTTTTTGCTGCCGTCGCCGCAGTCCGGAATGTCGATGTCGGCCCTCAGCTCGTCCTCAATTCCCACCGCTCTCATGATTATATTGCGGTTGGTACTGCTTTTTGCCTCCTCGGGCGTGATTTTTCCTATATCGACAAGATACTGTACGTATGAGTGATCGTGCGTCACCTGAGTTATCTTGCCGTCGGATATACGGTAGAGGCGGCTGTCTCCGACATTCACCGAATAGGCTTTTCCGTCTGCGACAAGAAGCGCGACAAGAGTAGTTCCCATGCCGTGAAGCTCGGGGTTTCCCGCAGCCTTTTCAAGTACAGCCCTGTTTGCCTCGCCTGCGGCGTTTTCGAGCAAAAGTCTTGGGTCTATATCCGAGACAATAAGACTTCCGTTTTCTATGTGCGGCGCGCAGGCGGCATTTATTTCTTCCGAAAACGCGGAAAGCGCCGTGCGGCTGGCTTCCTCGCCTCCGGCAGCACCGCCCATGCCGTCGCAGACGGCGCAGAGCACGGCATTTTCCGCAATGCGGTAAATGCCGAAGCTGTCCTGATTTCCCTTTCTCTTTTTCCCGATATCGGTTTTTCCAAAGTATAACATGGCGGTATTTTGATCCCTTTCGTGTTAGTGCGATCTGTGTCGAAATACTATATTTGTCTTATTTTCTTAGGTTTTCTTTTATGTTCTCGCGCCTGAGCTGACCGCAGGCGGCGCTGATGTCACTTCCGAGCCTGCGTCTTATGGTGGCGCGTATGCCCCTTGCCTCAAGCCTTGCGGCAAACGCGGCGATTTCTTCTTTTCCGGAGCTTTTGAAGCCGGTTTCCTCAACCTCGTTTACGGGAATAAGGTTTACATGAATCGGCATTGTCTCTTTTTCGCTTCGGAGCGACGTGTTTAGCACGGACGCCAATTTTTCCGCGTTTTCCGCAGTGCTGTTTTTTCCGGCGATGAGGGTATACTCAAATGAAATGCGGCGGTTTGTTTTTCTGTAATAGTCTCGGCAGGCGCGAAGCAACTCGGCAACGCCCCATTTCCTGTTTATGGGCATTATCTGCGAGCGCGTCTCGTCATCGGGAGCGTGAAGCGAGATTGAAAGCGTTATCGGAATGTCAAGCTCCGCGAGCTTGTATATTTTGTCGACCACGCCGCAGGTGGAGAGGGAAATATGGCGGTATCCGATGTTAAGACCTTCCTCCCGACCTACAAGTGAAAGAAATTTAACCACATTGTCAAAATTGTCGAGCGGCTCGCCTATTCCCATCATCACCACGTTTGAAATGCGCTCTCCTATGTCCTTCTGCGCGGCGATTATCTGCCCGATAAGCTCCGAGGGGCGGAGATCCCGCACCTTTCCGCCGATGGTGGAAGCGCAGAAGCGGCAACCCATGCGACAGCCTACCTGAGACGAGATGCAAATGGTGATTCCGTGCTCATATCTCATGACGACGCTCTCGATGCAGTTCCCGTCAAAAAGACGAAAAAGATATTTTATTGTTCCGTCGAGCGCGGAAATCTGCTTTCTCTCGATTTCGGGGAGAGTGGGAAGCGAAAGCGCCGAAAGCCTTTCTCGGAGAGATATCGGAAGGTCTGTCATTTCCGCGGGAGATAGCCCTTTATGGAGCTTCGGGAAGATCTGTTTTGCTCTGTACGGCTTTTCGCCGAGCGTTTCCGTTACAAACGCGGTAAGCTCCTCGGGCGAAAGGGACAGCAGATCGGTTTTTTCTTCATTCATATGGTTTTATCCTGTCAAAATCACTTTTTTCTGAGCTTTGCAATGAAAAAGCCGTCAAAACCGTGCACGTCAGGGTAAAGCGTCAGCATACCGTCCTTTGAGCGGAGAGAGGCAAGCTCAAAATCTGTCGTTTCAAGCTCGGGATGCGCCGACAGAAGTCGTCGGACGACATCCTCGTTTTCGCGCGGTAGCAGAGTGCAGGTCGAATATATAAGTGCGCCGCCGACCTTTACGTAGCGAAGACAGTTTTCTGCTATTTCATACTGAATTTCGGGCAGGCGGAGAGTTGTTTCAAGGGGTTTATACCTTATTTCGGGTTTCTTTGCAAGCACTCCGAGACCCGAGCACGGGACGTCGCAAAGGACTGCGTCCGCGCGCTCCGAAAGCGACATGTCAAAAGTTCTTCCGTCCTTTTCGGCGGTTTCGATGATATTTATTCCGAGCCTTTCCGCGCCGCCTCTGACAAGGGAGAGCTTGTTTTCATGCAGGTCAAAGGAATATATGTGTCCTTTATTGTTCATAAGCTCTGCAAGCGAAAAGCTCTTTCCTCCGGGGCAGCTGCATGCGTCGATGACGGTATCTCCCGGCTCTACCCCGCAGATTTCGGTGCATATCTGTGACGCTTCGTCCTGGACATGCCAAAGCCCCTCTTTTGCACCGGGAACAGACGAATAGGGGACGTTTTCGGCAAGGTTTATGCCGAAGGAGGAGTACGAAGTTGCTGTGGCTCTGATGCCTGCTTCACTTAGAAGCGAAAGCAGCTTGTCTCTTGTGATTTTTTCGGTGTTTGTCCGAAGGGTGAGCGGCGGATTTTTATTCATTGCCGCAAAAAGGCTCTCTGTGCGTTCCGTGCCGAAAATATCCGAAAAAAGACCGCATAGCTCCGCGGGAACGGAGTACTTGACGGAAAGATACAGGAGGCTGTCCTTTTCTTTGTCCGGAAGGTCAAATGTTTTATCTTTTCGCAGAAATTCCCGAAGCAGGGCATTGACAAAGCCCTTTGAGCGCTTTGAGGCGAGGTTTACGCTTTCGCTTACCGCCGCGTGACTCGGCACGCGGTCAAGAAAGATAAGCTGATAAAGCCCCATGCGGAGGATATTTCTCGTTGTGCGCTCGATTTTGGAGGGCGGGACGGAGGAGAGCGAGTCAATTATATAGTCAAGGGTGATTTTCCGCTCTGTAACGCCGTAGAGAAGGACTGTCAGAAGCGCCCTGTCCGAATCCTGCACGTCTGCGCGGCGCACGGCCGTGTTAAGCGCTATGTTTGCATACTGTCCCGCCGCTTCCATGCGGCAGAGCAGGGAGAGCGCGAGGCTTCTGATATTCTGTTTTTCTGCCATTGCGCGCTCCTTTCAGGGAAAAACGGGTGTTTTTACGCTTATTTTCTTCTGCCGCGGTTTGCGATAAGAAGCAATCTGAAAATCTGAGCAATAGAGGAGGCAAGCGCTGCAACATAGGTGAGCGCCGCTGCCGTGAGTGTCTTTTTTACGCCGTAAAGCTCTTTTTCATCGAGCCTTCCACTGCCCTCAAGCAGTGCAAGTGCGCGGGAGCTTGCGTTGAACTCAACAGGGAGCGTTACTGCCTGAAAGACAGCGCTCAGAGAAAACAGGAAAACTCCTATCATCGCCACCTCGTAAAAGGAAAAGAGCAGACCGATAAGGAAGATGGGCAGGGCAAGCGAAGAGCCGATGCGCGTCACGGGAATAATGGCGGAGCGCAGCTTCATCGGGGTGTACCCTTCCGCATACTGCACGGCGTGTCCGGTTTCGTGCGCCGCAACTCCGACGGCGGCAATGCCGGTCGAGCCGTATACCGACTGAGAAAGTCTTACGACATTGGCATTCGGGTCAAAATGGTCGGTCAGGCTTCCCGCCACCTGCTCGATTTTTACGTGATAAAGCCCGTTTGCGTCAAGTATCATTCTTGCGGCGTCATAGCCTGTCATGTTTGTTTTTGTCAGAACCTTGTTGTATTTTGAAAATGTGCTGTTTACTTTTACCTGCGCCCAGAGAGAAAAGATAAGGGCGGGAACAAGCACAAGATAGGTAATATCAAAATACATTTTTAACTCCTTTTCGTTTTATGAAAGAATATCTCCCGCGGCAATTTTCCTGCCGCGTACAAAATCTGCCGCGCTCATTCTGCCTTTGCCCTCGGGAAGCACCCCGGTAAGGGTAACACAGCCTTCTCCGCAGGCGACCGTGATTCCGTTTTCCACCGAAATTACAGTTCCGGGCTTTTCTGCGGCCTTATCTGACGGCGTAAGGCGGCTTTCGGTTATTTTAAGCAGCTTTCCGTCCGGCGTGTGGGTAAATGCGAGCGGAATCGGCGAAAGACCGCGAATGAGGTCGTGTACTCTTTTTGCCGGAAGTGAAAAGTCAATAAGGCAGTCGGCGTTTTCTATCTTTTTTGCATATGTTGATTTTGCATCGTCCTGTTTTGTTCTTTTTTGGCTTCCGTCCGCAATTGCATGTATCGTTTTTATGAGAAGCTCAGCGCCGCACTCGGCGAGCTTGTCGTGTACCGTTTCAAAATTGTCGTTTTCTTCTATCGGCACTTCTCTTTGGAGAAGCATGTCTCCGGTGTCAAGTCCCGCGTCCATAAACATTGTGGTAATTCCGGTGACGCTCTCACCGTCTATTATCGCGCGCTGCATAGGAGCGGCGCCGCGGTATTTCGGGAGAAGAGAGCCGTGAACGTTGATACAGCCAAGGCGCGGGTAGGAAATGACATTTTCGGGCAGAATCATTCCGAACGCCACGACTACTATCATTTCGGGGTCTATCTCATGGAGCAAGGCGTCAAATTCCTCCCCCCGCAGGGTTTTCGGCTGGTAGACGGGAATCCCGTGTTCTGACGCAAACACTTTTACGGGAGGCGGTGTAAGCTCAAGCCGTCTGCCCTTCGGTTTGTCTGCCCTTGTGACAACCGCGCACACGTTTTCTCCTGCACAGCACAAGGCTTTCAGCGAGGCGAGCGCGAAATCGGGCGTCCCCATAAACAGTATCTTCATTCCGTTCTGCCTCCTTTCTTTTTCTCAGTCGTACATTTCAATAGCTTCGTCAATAAAGAGCTTGCCGTCGAGGTGGTCTATTTCGTGGCAGAAGGCGCGCGCAAGCAGTCCGCTTCCGCTTATGTCAAATTCTTCGCCCTTGCGGTTCATCGCCCTTACGGTAACGTGCATGGGGCGGTGTGTTTTTCCACTCCTGCCGGGAATCGAGAGACAGCCCTCCGCCTCCTCCTGCTCGCCGGCACGGGCGATAATGCGGGGGTTGATAAGCTCGATGGGCTTGCCTTCCTCCACTTCAATAACGACAACGCGCCGCAGTATGCCGACCTGAGGGGCGGCAAGCCCGCAGCCGTCGGCGTCGCGCATTGTTTCAAGCATATCGTCAAGCAGCGTGCAGATGCGCGGAGTCACCGTCTCGACGGGACGACTTATTTTGCGCAGCGTTTCATCGCCTATTTTCAGTATTTTCAATTTTGCCATAATTATGACGCCTGTTTCCTTTCCGTGCTTATTAAGAACTTATTCAAAATTGGTTTTTCTCGGCAAAACAGTGAGGTCATGGCTTCCGTCGGCATAACTGCGGAATCTGTTTGCCTTGTCGAAAGTATATGCATGAGGAAGCTCGATCCTTACCTTTATTTTTTCATCTGACGTGACGGAGAGGAGAATATTTTCGCCGTCGCGGTTCCACGAAACTCTGAGTTTTCCCGCGGGCGCTTCATATTCGCCGCAGGCGCTTTCAAGAGATGAGATAAATTCGGGTTTTATAAGTATTCTGTTCGGGTCATCCCCCGTCGGATTTACGTTTATTCCGATAATACTGCGAAGGAACCAGTTATTGATGTCGCCGTAAAAATGATGATTGAGCGAGAGGCAGTTTTCGGCTTTGTCGCGGAATTTTTCGGAAAGAGAGGTAAGTCCCATCTCGACAAGATAACCGTAGGAGGGAAAATCCTTTTTTGTAA
The DNA here is from genome assembly GCA_051887995.1 of Eubacteriales bacterium. Taxonomy (GTDB): domain Bacteria; phylum Bacillota; class Clostridia; order Oscillospirales; family CAG-272; genus SIG710. Next base: position 2,512 of record JBJFAQ010000287.1, on the reverse strand, counting down.
TCATGCGAAAGGCAAGCTCGCTCTCTCCCATGTCCGAAAGCACATGGAAAAGCACTCTCGCGCCTAGATAGCCGACATTCATACTGTCTCCGTCCGCATGAATTATCTCAAGCAGTCTTTTCTGAGCCGCGTAAAGCTCACCTGCCTCGAAAATGCCGTAATATATCGCCATTGCCTGCGACGTCTGGCAGTAGCCTGCCGCCGTCATTGTGCCGAAATCGATAAGATTTTTTCTTATCGCCTCTTTTATTTCCTTGCCGAGTGCGCTTGCATATGAAGCGTCAAGCCCGTTTCCGACCGCGCGGAACATCCTCTCCGCTTTTGAGCACATATCGTATACCATTATGCTGTCGGTGAGCGCGACGGGAGACAGAAATCCGTCGTTCCATACTTTTCCGACCGGAGTCCAGTCGCCGAGTCCGACATTTACAAGTCCGTCCTCATTGCGCCTTGCGGCAATGTATTCGAGATAGGACATCATGGCGTGCCTGTTTTCTTTTATTATGTCCGTATCGCCGCGGTAAATATAGAGAACGAACGGCAGCTCAAACAGCACTCTGTCCCATGCGGGACCGTTGCCCCAATTGAAGCCGAACTCCGCCGCTGTCGGCACGATGCCCGGAAGCGAACCGTCCTCACGCATTACGGCTCTGATGTTTGTGAACCATTCGTGTATGCTTTTTTCTATCGAGAGCGTCATTATCATATGCTCTGCGGACGCCGCGGCGTCGCCCGTCCAGCCGTTTTTCTCGCGGTGAGGGCAGTCTGTCGGGAAGTAGAAAAAGTTTGAAAGGTCGGAGCGTTTCGCCATTTCCCACAGCTTGTTTACCGTTTCGTCCGAGCAGGAAAAATCCGCTCTTTCCTTTATATCCGAGCTTTCGACAAGGAAGGTCATGGCGTCCTTTGTCGCCTGCTCTTCCGTAATTCCGTGAACATAGACATACCTGCAGCCGTGGTAGGTGAACATCGGAACGAAAACCTCTTCCTCTTTGTCCCCGCGGCAAATGTATATATCTCTCAGATTATATCCGTCCGGATAAAATTCATAGCTGTTGTATCTGATCTTTCCGTCCCTGCAAAGCATTTCGGCGCACTGGAAAGAAATTTTCTGACCTTGCTTTGCACCTTTTATTTTAAAGCGGAAAACTCCCGCAGTATTTACTCCGAAATCGTATATATAGCCGCCCTCGCGCGGAACGTCCGTTTCGGGAATGTCGAGCCCGCGGCAAAATTCAACGACGTCCTTTCTCGGAGTAAATGGGGCGGCTTCTCCCTTCTTTACCGATACGGGAGCAAGCTCTTTACGTACCGTAATGGGGTCTGCATTGCATAGCTTTGCTTTGCCGCGCGGTCTGTCTGCGATTATGACGTTTTCCCAGTCTGAATCATCGTATCCGGGGAGATTCCAGCCGTCTTTTTCAAGTCTTGCGTCGTAGAAAACGCCTGTGCGCAAATTGTCAAAGGTAATTGCGGACTCGGTGCATTTTAACGCCTCTGCGTCAAATTCTACCGTTTCGTCGCCGCAGACAGCCTTAAAGGAAAGCGCCGTTTTCGGCGAGGAAGTATGTACCGCTTTATTAAAATTCCAGACATTTGTCATAAGATTCTGAAATCCGTTTCCGAGGATGATGCCTATTACATTCTCGCCGGATTTCAGTTTGTCCGTAAGGTCGTATCTGTCAAAATAAACAATGTCGTCGCTGTTTGAAATATATGGGGCAAGCGGTCCTTTTGTAATGTTCTCACCGTTCAGGTACAGCTCGTAAAATCCGAGCCCGGAAATAACTATTTCGGCAGTTTCCGGCTTTTCTGGCAAGTCAAAGGCATACCTCAAAAGAGGCGCGTTTACGTGATGCTCATATGTTGAAAAATCTCTTGTTGCACATACGAATTTTTTCGGAAAATCGAGAGCGTCCATGTGTTGCCTCCTTTAAAATCCGGTTTCCTCAGAGCGACGACGGGTTGAAATCGACGGAAAGAAACGGTTTTTTTGACTTTTTGCCGTGCCCCGATGCGCGTTCGCCTGCAAAGGCACGCAGTATTTCCGCAAACAGCTCACGGCTGCGGCGATTCAGACGGCATTTTACGACCATTCGCATGCGGCACTTGCCGTCTACCTTGTAGACCGGCGCTTCAAACGGTCCGAAAGCGACTGTTTGAACGTCATGATATTTTCCGCCCTCCCCCGTGAAGGAATCGAACAGCTTTTTCAGTATTTTGACGGCGATAAACAAATCGGATTCGTCCTCCGAGCTTATCGTCATGAGTACGATATCGCAGAACGGCGGGAAAACCAGCAGACGGCGCAGCTTTATCTCGCGCTCGAAAAAGGTTTCGTAGTCCTGAGCGCAGGCGAGCCTTATCACGTCGCTGTCCGGGTTGTTTGTCTGTATTATGGCTTCTCCTTTGTCCGACGCGCGCCCCGCTCTGCCGATGACCTGTGTCAGCATCGAAAAGGTGCGCTCGGAGGCTCTGTAATCGTCGAGATAAAGCGATGCGTCGGCAAGCAGTA
>JBJFAQ010000286.1:0-2100 GCA_051887995.1 Eubacteriales bacterium | reverse complement strand
TCACTCAATGCACCTATGACTTTGCTCATTGAGGTTGAACCGTCTGTAGCAACACTCTCATTCTTGGTACAACCTACCATTGCGAAACACAAAATAACTGCAGCAAAAACCAAACTTACGATTTTTTTCATTTTTTAAGTTCTCCTTTCGTATTTGAGACTTTTTCTTTGCTACGGCTATATTCTAAATTCCCTCGGTAAAATCCGAAAGCAAAGTAAAGTAAAATCGAGGTAAAACATTTTTTATCATAAAAACTGCGGCGGATGAATGTTTTTGCCATTTGCGCTGCAGGCGCTTTTCCTTATAATCTAATGATACGAACCGATGATTCGTTAAGTTTTGATTTATCTTTATACAATCTTTATGTCTTTTTCATCTTGTTTATCCGGGATTAATACAGATTAAGATAAAATAAAGATGCTCGAAATACATATAGATTGCGCAGGTGTGCCAAATGACAAACAGGCCGAAGCTGAAACATAAGCATATCACATCGTTTCAGATTATTATATTAGCTTTTCTTTCCATGATACTTTTCGGCAGCATAATGCTGATGCTGCCCTTTGCGACAAAGGACGGTGAGGGAGCAGCGTTTTCGGACGCGCTGTTTACCGCCACCTCTGCCGTTTGCGTTACGGGTCTTGTAGTGCATGACACGGCTGCATACTGGTCGATGTTCGGACAGAGCGTTATTCTGCTCCTGATTCAAATCGGGGGAATGGGTATCGTGACCGTTGCGGTTTCCTTTGCCGCCGTCTCGGGACGCAAAATAGGACTTATGCAGAGAAGCACGATGCAGGAAGCTGTATGCGCGCATCATGTGGGCGGTATTGTGCGTTTGACAAAATTCATTCTGAAAACAACGGTGTGCATTGAGCTTATCGGAGCTGTCCTGCTTTATCCGGCTTTCAGCCGCGATTTCGGATATATAAAGGGCATATGGTATTCCGTTTTTCATTCGGTTTCTGCATTTTGCAATGCGGGCTTTGATTTGTTGGGCGTAAAAGGCCCGTTTTCGTCGCTGACTTCGTATTCAGCCGAGCCACTTGTTAATATAACTGTCATTTCGCTCATTGTCATCGGCGGCATCGGCTTTTTAACATGGGAGGATATAAAAAACAATAAGCTTCATTTTAGGAAGTACCGAATGCAAAGCAAGGTTATCCTTACGGCAACGGGAATACTGATTGTCCTGCCGGCGCTTTTCTTCTTCTTTTTTGAGTATTCAAAGCTTCCCCTGACGGAAAGAATTTTAAGCTCTCTTTTTCAATCCGTAACGCCGAGGACAGCGGGCTTTAACACGACCGATTTAGCCGCATTCAGCGAAGCGGGACAAATGCTGATTATCGTCCTGATGCTTATCGGCGGCTCTCCCGGCTCAACGGCAGGCGGCATGAAAACCACAACTGTTGCTGTCCTGTTTTCATCCGCGCTGTCGGTATTTCGTAAAAAAGAGCATACTCAGTTTTTCAAGCGGCGTATACCCGACGATGCTTTGAAGAGCGCCGCAACTGTCTTTTTGATGTATATTGTTTTGTTTGTATCGGGCGGAATGATTATCAGCCGCATAGAAAATATCCCGTTGCTTCCCTCAGTTTTTGAGACAGCGTCGGCAATAGGAACGGTAGGACTGTCACTCGGAATAACGCCTCAGCTTGGATTAGCATCGCGTCTGATTTTGATTGTTCTTATGTTCTTCGGAAGAGTCGGAGGACTGACGTTAATATTCGCGGCGCTGACGGGAAAGGGAACAAACGCATCAAGCTATCCGCAGGAAAAGATAACGGTAGGGTAAAGGAGAATTAAAAAAATGAAATCTGTATTATTGATAGGTCTCGGAAGATTCGGAAGACACATTGCAATGAAGCTTAACGAAATGCGTCATCAGATAATGGCGGTGGACAAGAACGAAAAAAGAGTAAATGCGGTTTTGCCGTACGTTACCAATGCACAAATCGGCGACGCGACGAACGAGGAATTCCTTGAATCATTGGGAGTGAACAATTTTGATATTTGCATCGTTGCAATCGGAGACGACTTTCAAAGCTCCCTTGAAACAACCTCTCTGTTAAAGGAGCTCGGCGCAAAGACGGTGGTTTC
>JBJFAQ010000285.1:0-2109 GCA_051887995.1 Eubacteriales bacterium | reverse complement strand
TGATGCCGCCGCCCGTTGTCAGGAAATAAAGGTTGTCTATTTTCACACGGTCATACAGTTCCTCGGCGGAAAAGCTGTCCAAAAACGCCCTGCCGTTCCACGTATGCGGATTTAAACAGTATCTGCATCTCAAAGGACACCCCGCCGTCACAACAAGCGTCCTGATACCGTTCCCGTCAATTCCCATTCTAAGGCGGTCGATACCCGAAACCGCCAGCAAGGGTTTTTCAATTATTGTTTTCATAGTCAAATTTCAGTTCCCAAAAATGCACCTTATAAATGAGTTCGCAGTAACAGTTTTCGTTCAGCTCTTTAAGACGGGATAGTGCTTCTTCGTCCATTTTAAGGACATCTTTAACTGTATTTTTTCCCGACCTAATAAGCAGCCGCAATGACATTTCGGACAGCTCCAACCCCGCCAGCGGACCGTTTCGGACGGATTCTATTTCCTCTTTGCTATGGTAAATAGTTGTACCATAGGATTCCCCTACGCAGATAAGACGCATGGTTGATTCATCATCACAAGGAACAATTCCCGTCTTAAACTTGCGGGCAAAGAACTCAAACTTTTTCTTCGGTTCATAGTGTTCATCACCACCATAATCATCATCTTCTTTAAATTTTTCGATAAACTCTTTCAGCCTTGCTATAGGGTGAAATCCCGATTTAGTTTCCGCATTATTATCTGTCGGTATAACGACCTTTTCACCCGATTCCTTCCTCTTTTCCAATTCCCCGTTAAGAAATTCAAGCTCCGAATCGCACTTGGGGCAGGTACCTCTGCACTCACCCTCATAGGTACATTCCTCAAACTCCATATCAATATTATTTTCCTCCGCTATGGTCTTTCTTACCGAACGCAGATAGCGGCATTTTTCCTTTCCGTCCAAAAAATTCACCTCTTTACGTATTAGCTTTCAAAATCAAATTGTGTAAATACTCGAAAAATATCTCCCATAAGCATACAATCATCATCACAATCATCAATAACTTCATCTGTAAACTCTTCATACTCTGCCGTGATATAAACATTTTCGCCCGCCTGCAATTTCTTTTCTATCTCTCTGTTAAGATATTCAAGCTCCGAATCGCACTTAGGGCAAGTACCTCTGCATTCGCCCTCATAGGTGCATTCTTCAAAATCCATATCAATATTATTTTCCTCCGCTATGGTCTTTCTTACCGAACGCAGATAGCGGCATTTTTCCTTTCCGTCCAAAAAATTCACCTCCGAATATCACCTATAATTATGATAACACACCCATTTCCCAAAAGTCAACCGCCCAGCCGTCCAATGTCCGTAATTTTACCCATTGAAATCAAAATTTCGATATGACCGCAGCTTTTTCCCGCCTCCTAACGTCGGCGGTGTGAAAAATAATAAGACGTGAACGCCTTAATATTTTTCACAAGCACCGCACACCGTGTTGGTTTTCACGGCTTTTGATGTTATCGTTGGTTTGATGCTTTACTGTTATTTTTGTGTGCGGTGCATTTGGGGACTATTGCTTTTGTGCGCTTTGTTGTTGCTAAGTTTTTGGCGTTAGCGGCTGGAAAGGGATTTCGCCCGTTGCGACGGGCGACAAGGTGGCGCCGCCCCCTTGACCCCTGCAGCCTTTGAAAAGGCTGGCGAAACTTTTATATCTCCACTCTCCACTTTTCACTTTCCACATTAAACTCAACACTCAACTCTCAACATTCAACACTTAACATTGTGCTTGACTTGCATCTAAAAATGCGCTATAATAAAGGTAACTGCAAATTCCGATATTTTTCGATGATAGGAGCGTTAAAATGAACAGGATAAAGGTAAATATCTGCGGCAAGGAATATTCCCTGAAAACCGCCGAAAACGCAAGCTATGTGCTGGAGCTTGCAAGAGAGCTTGAAAACAAAATAAACAGTATGGTAGACTCGGGAAACGGCGTTTCTGTCCAGACCGCCGCTATCCTTATCGCCCTGTCTGCTATGGACGATGCCCGCAAAGCCAACGAGAGCGTTGACAATATCCGCACACAGATAAAGCAGTACGTTGACGAAGCCGCAAAGGCTATGCTTGAACGTGACGAAGCCCTCAAGGACAAGGAATCCCTAAAATCCAAGCTTTCC
>JBJFAQ010000284.1:0-9353 GCA_051887995.1 Eubacteriales bacterium | reverse complement strand
GACTGAGAGGGTATTACATCGAAGTCACGTACAGTGAAGAATACGAAAGACCCGATCTCGATTTTACCGAAATGGTGCGGTACGAGCTGAAACCGGGCGAAGTAAATCAGGTGAAACGGACGTACAGCGATTTCTACGGCGTATCTGACTGGCAGAAATGCAAAACCATAACCGAGCCGTGGCCGCGGACAAGTAACGGATATTTAATCCGATACGACATCGCGGGACTTGAGGATCTCGCCGGAACATTTCTCGCCTATCTCCCATATGCAGAATTTATCGACCGAGAATACCCCACGAGATGCGGACATTACGGATACCAGAATTACACCAACCGTGTTCCGTGGGCGAAAATATTGTCCTGCGCCGCGCTTTATCCAATGTTCGAGCTGTGTGTTAAAGCCGGAATGTGGGATATAGTCAACGAGCTCATCTGTTTCGGTACAAAAAACGCGCGGTATCTCAACTGGGACGCGGAGACCCCGAAAAAGTTTTTCCGAAAAGTCCCGACAGCAGACGCGAAAAAGCTCATGCACGAAACGGATATCGTGAATGCGCTGAAATTTTATCGCCACATGACCAATAACGCCGATAAAGCTATAACCTACTCAAACGCCTTCCAGTACGATTTTCTCAAAAGTAAAGCCCGCGAGCTGGCAGATCCGCCGCAGAAAATCGCAGATTACCTCATCAGGCAGGGACAGCGGCAAAGCGGACTCCAGTTGCTTATCGACTACAGAAATTCCGCTGTGCAGCTGGGCAGGAATATTAACGTCCCGTCAATCCGTTTTCCGAGAGACCTCGTCCGCGCACACGACGAATATCATGCAGCTGCAGTGGCTTTACGGCGTGAAAAAGAACAAACTGTAGAAAAACTTGTCAGCGAAAAATACTCCGAAACGCGCGAAAATTACAGACGTCTGTATGAATACCAGCGGGGAGAGTATATTGCCATGGTTCCTTCACTGCTGAGCGACATCCGGCTCGAGGGTGAATATCAGCATCACTGTGTCGCGGGATATATCGACCGGCACGCCAAGGGCAAAACGATAATCATTTTTATCCGGCGCGTGATGTATCCGGCAATTCCGCTGTACACCGCCGAAATATCACCGACAGGCACTCTGCGGCAGGTGCAGGGATATCACAACGAAGATAAAAACAAGCCGACACCGGACGCATACGAGTTTATTTATTGTTGGCTTGCCGAGATTCAGAAAAGGCTTGCAAAAGAAGCGAAAAAACAAAAAACGGAGGAAAAAACCGCATGAATGACAGCAACACTATCGTAATCCGCTCTCCCGAGATAATAGCCGCGGAGATCAACACAATCAAGCGCACCACCGCACAGTACATCCTGCTTCAATCCATCGAAATAGGCAAGCTGCTCGTTGAAGCGAAAAACGCGGTGCCTCACGGCGAATGGGGCGGCTGGCTTGAAGATAACTTCGAGTATTCTACCTCAACCGCCAACAACCTCATGCGCATATACACGGAATACGGCGAGGAGGAGCAGATATCGTTCTTTGAGGAAAACCGGCTTGAGCTGTTCGGCCAGCTTAACCGCTCTCAGGCGATATCGCTCCTTCAGCTCCCGAGGGATGACCGAGCCGAGTTCGTCCGCACCCATGACATGAGCTCTTTATCCGTGAGAGACCTCGACGACGAGATAGCAAAAATCAAGGCAGAAAACGAAAAACTGATTGACAAAGCTCTGTCCGCCGAAAAAGCCAAAATCGAAGCCGAGCGGGAGAGGGATGAAAACAAGAAAGAATCCGAAAAGGCTCTGATGGAAAGTCGTGTGAAGATGAAAGCTCTGAAAGATAAAAACAAAACCGCCGAAGCCCGTCTTAACGATGAAATAGAAAAAAACAAACATCTTTCGGAGCAGTTGGCTCTGACTGTTGAAATCACGCCGGAGGAGCGGCAGAAAATCGCCGACGAAGCCACGTCCGAGAAGGATAGGGAAATTGAGACGCTCAGGGGACGAATATCGCAGCTCACCTCCTCGCTCGACCCCACTGTTCAGCGGTTTTCGGTTTACTTTGAGTCAATGCAGGATAGCTTCAATAAGATGATTGAGCTTATTCATAACTGCGGAAGCATCGAGACCGCGGACAGGCTCAGAAGCGCGATTATTAAAACCATCAATATATTAAAAGATACCATCGAAAGCGAGGATTAACCGATGCCGGAAACCGAATTAAAACAGTGCCCGTTCTGCGGTCAGTACATGATGTGCGACGACGGATGCGACATACGCGAGGTGTGCTCCTGCGACGGGGCGAAGAAATACCAGACATACAAAATCAAATACGACAATCAGGTGTCAAGGCTCGAAAAGCTGTGCGGTAACAGCTGCGCCGAAGATAACGACACTCCCGAAGAGATCCGCGCCGTGTTCAAGCCGGTGTCGGAGGAAGCGTACAAACTGCTGAAGGATGTGCTTTACTCAGTGGTTTTCCGACATATCGTCAGGACCCGCGTGGAGCTGAATGATGGAACTACGATTACGATATCGCAGGACGCCATCGAGAGGAAAGCAACCGTAAAAAACAAGCTCGGATAAGTTACATTAATATAAGTCTGATTTCGGGGGCGACCCCGAATGCGGGCTTGTATGGTGTATTAAGTAATCAACCACTTTATAAAAACGCTCGGAATAAATCAGTATCAGAAAATGAGGTCGTGAAAAAATGGCTCGGGAATTTGTCAGGTGCAGAACCGTTGACTGCGGCGAATATCAGCGGATCAATAACTACCCCGTTCACGTTCCGGCGAGACAGCGGGCGGCAAAGTGCAGTCCTTCAAGCGAGATTCAAGCGCGTCTTAACGCAGAGAACTCCGCCAATCATCTTTCCGACCTGATTCACACTAACTTCACACCGAACGACGCCGCGATCCACCTGACCTACAGCGACGCGAATATGCCGGAGTCAGTGGAAAGGGCGCAGCGCATGGCGTACAACTACATGCGGCGGCTCGTCAGGCTGTGGATGAAGCGCACCGGCAAGGAGAAAAGTGAATTCAAATACATCATTGTGACCGAGCAATCGTCGACGGGCAGACTGCACCACCACTGCATTATAACCGGCGGCCTGACCATGGAGGAGCTGTCTGACAAGTGGGGACTGGGGCATACGACGTTAAAATCCCTGGAATTTGACGAAAACGGGCTCGTAGGTCTGACGAAGTACATAACGAAGTCGCGGATCTCCTATCGCCGCTGGCAGGCATCGAAAAATCTGAACAACCCTGCAGTTCGCACCAACGATACAAAAATCCGCAAAAAAGACGTGCGCTACATCACGGAGCACCCGGAGGACACGTGGTTCATCGAGCAGCTGCACCCGGGATATTCCGTCTGTCCCGACAGCGTCAAGGTGGAGACCGAATCGTCTCTCGGCGGCGGGTATTTTGTGAGTTATATGCTATACAAAACCGAAAACAGATATTTTAGGCGCGACCGGCTGAACAGGCTCGTGCAGAAACGGAGGAAGGATTGAAAACACATATTAACGGCATCCGGATAATTCCGACCGAGGACGAAGAACAGGCGTACATAGTCAGCTGGGCCAAAATAAACGAAAGCCGCTATCCGGAGCTGAAGCTCTTATATCACATCCCGAACGAGGGCAAAAGGAGCGGCAGAGAGGGAGCGCGGATGAAACGGCTCGGTCTGCGGCGGGGTGTAAGTGATTTGTGCCTTCCCGTGGCGAGGTGCGGCTTCCATGGCTTGTATATCGAGCTCAAGGCGCAGGACGGAAGGGCTACGGCTGAACAGAATGAATTTATCAGGGATGTGCTCGGGCAGGGTTATTATGCGCGGGTTTGTTTTGGCGCGGATGAAGCTGTGATGGTGATCGAGGACTACTTGAAAGGCGGGAAGAAATGAATAATAAGGAGCTGAAACAATATCGGCAGCTTAAAATTGAAATCGATGAGGAGGTACAGCGGGTTAGCTCGATGAGGTCCGGTAAGTCGAGACGCGCTGCGGCTGAGATCGACAAAAAACTGAATCGACTATATATGCAGCAGATGCGAATTGAAAAATATATATCCGATGTGTCAGATCCACTCGTGCGTAGGATAATGGTGGCGAGATACATAGAATGCCGAAGCTGGGAAGGTGTGGCGCGAAAGCTCGGCGGCAGAAACACTGCGGAATCGGTCAGAAAAATATGCGAACGCTGGATTCGCAACAATCCGTGAACAGGTGGGCGCAGACGGAAGTTGTCCGTTTGTGTCCGTTTTTTTATGCTAATATATATACGACAGGAGGCATGAAAATATGCGCGATAAGTTTTACGACAGCGTCAAATGGAACCGCAAGCGCGAGAAAATACTTCGGCGTGATAAATACCTTTGCGTAGAGTGCCGCAGATACGGGCGAAAAGATAAAAACGGCAAACCTATTCGTGCGACAATAGTACATCACATCAAGCCGCGCGAAACAAATCCGGAGCTGAGTTTGATTGATTCAAATCTCGAATCGCTTTGCGCGGCCTGTCACAACAAAAAGCATCCGGAGCGAGCACAAATTTATCGCAATCCCCCCCATCCAACAGAACGAAAATAAAACCGGTTCCCTAATGGTAGGGGCCACCTTTTCCCCCTCCGCGCGCGCGTACGCGTGAAACCTCAAAAAACAGAAAGGAGATTAAAATGGCAAAAGCTGTCACCAAAACAAAGGTCGTTGAAAAAATGAAAACGCTCGGGACATATAAACCGGAGTTTGAACCGGCGATTGAACGATACGTGCAGCTCTGTAAAGAATACAACACTATTTATAGCGATTACCAGAAAAAGGAATATCAATATGAAGTTGAAGGCGCGCAGGGCGTAAAAAAATCTCCTTTGGTATCCACACTTGAGAGCCTGCGGAGAGATATTTTAAACCTTGAAGATGCGCTCGGACTGACGCCGAAAGGACTGTTAAAACTCAACGAAAAGGCTTTTGAAAAGGCCAAAAAACCGAAGATTGACGGGTTGATTTAATTTGATTTTATGCGGTAAATACGCATCGGAGGTTGAAGATTACGCCGATGCAATTCTGTCCGGCAGAAAACTGGCGTGTACTGAAACATATCAGGCGTGCGAGAGATTCCGACGTGATTTAAATTCGGGCAAATGGGACATCGACTGCAGCGAAGCGGATTATGTAATCGAGAAAATCCAGACGCAGTTTGTTCACCGAAAGGGCGAGGACTTAAACGGCATACCTCTGAGAGGGCGTCCGTTTATACTCGAGGACTGGGAAAAATTCTGCATTTACGGCATTCTGATATTTTACATCCCGAATACGAAACTCCGGCGTATAAAAGAGGCGTTTATCTTCATCCCGCGAAAAAACGGCAAAACGCTGTTTATTGCGGCTGTCGCGTGGGCACTTGCGCTTCTGTCCGTTAAATCCGGTGCAACCATATATATAGCCGCAGCAGCTCTCCGTCAGGCGATGGAGTCGTTCCGGAATATCGAAAACAACCTGACGAACCACATATACGACAGCAAGGATGAGGCGGAGTCCGAGGGATGGAGAATACTTGACAACAACAACGTCCATTCAATTTCAAACGATTCTATCGGCGGTGGATCTGTGTATATCGAGGCTCTTGCGGCAAATCCTGACCGTCAGGACTCGCTTAACTGCAATATTGCAATCGCTGATGAGCTCCACGCATTTAAATCTCCGAAGCAGTACAACATTCTGCGTGAGGCTATGAAAGCATACTCCAACAAGCTGATGATTGGTATATCAACTGCAGGAGACGGCGGACGGCATACGTTCTGCGCGCAGCGTTTAAAGCTATGTCAGGGAATACTTGCGCGCGGAACAGAGGACATATATTCCGATCAGCTGTTTATATTTATCTGCAAGGCCGCGGAGGACGAGGACGGCAATGTCGATTATCTGAATCCGGCGGAGCATGAGAAAGCCAACCCGAACTATGGAGTCACAATACGCCCCGAAGATATGAAAGCCGGCGCGCTTGAGGCCCAGAACGACCCACAGCAGCGGAAGGACTTTATACAGAAATCGCTGAACGTGTTCGTAGCATCGGCGAGGTCGTATTTCAATCTGTTTGAATTCCAGTCGTCCGATAGCAAATACAACTGGACTATCGAAGAACTGGCCAAGCTGCCGGTCCAATGGTACGGTGGCGCGGATTTATCAAAGCTCCATGACCTGACCGCCGCCTGTCTGTACGGGGTATATAACGGTGTGAGTATTATTATACCGCACTGTTGGTTCCCGCTGACTGCTGCCGATAAAAAAGCCGAAGAAGACAACATACCACTGTTTGGCTGGCAGGAGGATGGGTGGTTGACCATGTCAAACGGTAAAACCGTGAACCATGCAGAGATAGTGCAGTGGTTTGTCGGAATGAGGGAGCGCGGATTCAAAATCGCTGAGATAGGACACGACCGTAAATTCTGTCGTGAATATTTTGTGGCGATGAAAAAAGCGCGGTTCAAGATAATCGACCAGCCCCAGTATTTTTACAAAAAGTCCGAGGGATTTCGGTATATCGAAAACGCCGCGAAGAACGGTGCGCTTTATTATCTACATTCGGACGCTTACGAATACTGCGTCGAGAATGTGCACGCAATTGAGAAAACCGACGACATGGTAATGTACGAAAAGGTTGAGGAAAACACGAGGATTGATATATTTGACGCCTCTGTTTTCGCCTGCATAAGGATGCTTGAAAACATGGAAAAAACAAAAGTCGAATGGGAGGACTAATGGGAATAAGGACAAAAATCAAAAATATATTCAAACGGTCACGGGATGCACCCTGCGGAGGAGTGGCAGTTGTTGATGCAAACAAGTGGGACATGATTTTCGGAGAGGGATACACACCGCTGTACAGCTGCCCGGAGGTGTCGATGTGCGTTGACGCTATCGCGGATTTGGTATCGAACATGACTCTCAGACTGCTCGAAAACACGGAAAACGGAGACCGGAGAGTAGTCAATGGCTTATCGCGGGCCATTGATATATCGCCGAACAAATATCAAAATCGCAAGACGTTTGTATATAATATCGTTTCAACTATGCTCACAGTGGGAAACGGCAATTGTGTTGTTATTCCGCGGTTTACACGAGAGGGCGAACTGGAATCGCTTACCCCGTGCAAGCCCTCGCAGGTGATTTTTGAGGATACAAGCGACGTTGGATACATAATCAGATACGGCGAAAACGTGTTCCGGCCCGACGAGGTACTGCATTTTGCCATAAATCCGGATCCCGAAAGACCGTGGATCGGGCGCGGGAGAGCGATATCACTTCGCAGTATAGTTGACTGCATCAATCAGGCTAACGCAACAAAACGCGCTCTGCAGAAATCTCCGACTCCGTCTCTTGTTGTCCGTGTCGATGGACTTACTGAAGATTTGGCAAGCAAAGATGGGCGTAAAAAGATGATACAGCAGTACATTGACGCAGACGCAAATGGGGAGCCGTGGTTGATTCCGGCTGAAACCTTTGATCTGCAGCAGGTAAAACCGCTGACAATATCGGATCTGGCCATCAAGGAAAATCTGGAGCTTGATCAGAAGCGCATCGCCGGCATATATCGCGTACCGTCATTTCTTGTGGGTGTCGGAGAGTTCAACAGGGATGAATACGACAATTTTATCACAACAGTTATAATGTCGTTCGCGCAGATAATCCAGCAGGAGCTCACGCGCAAATTGTTGTACAGCCCGAATTATCATGTGTCATTCAATCCGCGATCACTCCACAGCTACAGCCTTACAGAGCTTGTAAACGCAGGAAAAGAGCTCGTCGACCGTATGGCTATGAGGCGCAACGAGTGGCGTGATTGGCTTGGATTGTCACCTGACGACGACATGAACGAACTGCTCGCGCTTGAAAACTACATCCCAGCGGACAAGCTCGGAGACCAGAAAAAACTGAACAATAATGGAGGTGAAGGCAATGAGTGAGAAAATCACACGAACGTGCAATTGTGCATTCCGCGCCGATGAGACAGACGGAGAGCGATGGATTGAGGGCTATTTCGCAGTTTTCGGCGATGTTTATGACATGGGATACGGCATGACCGAAAGCATCGCTCCCGAGGCATTTTCAAAACACCTTGACGGAGATATACGGGTGCTTGTAAATCATGACAGCACATTGGTTTTAGGGCGCACCAAAGCAGGCACGGCAAGCGTTACGGCTGATTCACACGGCGTATATGTGCGGTGCAAAATCAATCCTGACGACACCGACGCCATGAATCTGTATGCGCGCACCAAACGCGGAGACGTATCTCAGGCTTCCTTCGGCGGATACATCATATCGGAAGAACGTAGCGTCGACGGAGCTACGGGCAACCGGCATTACACTCTGACGGATATAGATGTGTTTGAATTTTCCGTGTGTACCTTCCCGGCATACGAGGCCACCGAAGTAGGAGCACGCGAAAAAGATTTTAAAAATATAGCGTTTAAACGCTGGAAATCGGAAATGGAGGAAAAAACGAAAAAATGGCACTCAGACAGATAATGATCAACCGAAAAATCGGCGAGCTTGAGGCGGAAAGGGCTGCTCTTAAAGCAAAAATCGCGTCGACTGCAGAGAGAAGGACGGCATGGAAAAACCGCGAAGCTGCCGCCGTAACCGCTCTCGGTGAAATGAATGAGCAGACAAGCGCGGAAGAACGCAGCGCATTTGAAGCTGAAGCGGCTGAAATCGAGGCCGAAGACGAAGCTATTACCGCCGAAGAAACCGCCAATACGACAAGAAGCTGCGAGATCGAAAACGAAATATCCACGCTGAAAAATGAGCTCGCCGATATCGAAAAACGCAGCAGGCAGACACCGAAATCAAATACAAACACCACAACAAGAAAAGGAGAAAGTTATAACATGGGCAGATACACACGCGAATACCGCGAACGCTGCGCCGACCTTGCAACGAGATCAGAGGTCAAAGAATTTTTAGGAAATGTCAGGGGACTTGCCGAGAGAGGTATAACAAACACTGCGCTGACAATTCCCACTGTTGTTCTGCCCACTCTGCGGGAAAGAATTGACACATACAGCAAGCTCTCGCCTGTTGTAAATATCAAGCCTATTCGCGGAGAGGGCAAGCAGAACATTATCGGTTCGGTCCCGGAAGCTGTGTGGACTGAGACCACGGGAAAATTTAACGAACTGAGTTTCGACTTCGCGCAGATTTCCGTTGATGGAAGCAAAGTTGCAGGATACATCCCTGTTCCGAATCCGTATTTACAGGACTCTGACGAGGATTTATCCGCTCTGGTGCTTGATATGCTCGGACAGGCTATTGGACTTGCAAAAGACAAGGCGATTTTATACGGCACCGCATCCAATATGCC
>JBJFAQ010000283.1:0-2129 GCA_051887995.1 Eubacteriales bacterium | reverse complement strand
TGTGTAGGTAACCGTCCCGTCGTGATGCGGATGCTTCCATGCCCACATTTCAGTCCTTTTATTTGTTTCGCATATTTTGCCGTTTTCTTCAAATGCATTAACAAGCGTAACATATCCCTCGTCGGTTTCAGGCTCTTCGTCCATAAATGCAAAGATACGGGAAGCGCCTGCAAGTGCAGTAACAATGGAGTTAAACTGATTGGAAATCTGTGAAACGGGGTTTGTAAAGTTTCGGGAGAGAGTAAGGAAAGATGCAATCATGCCAAGGGTCAGCGTGCCTGTACCGGTAAGTCCGAGGTTTGTTATTCCCGTGATAGCCATATATGCGCCGAGAATTGCAATAATGACATATTGCACATATCCAAGAGCGTTCATCATCGGCATCATTGAGTTGGCATAGCTGTTTGCGCTTGATGCGCTCTTTTCCCATGCTCGGTTTTTCTTTTGAAGCTCTTCCTTTGCCTTTTCTTCGTGGCAAAATACCTTGACCACCTTTTGCCCGTTTATCATTTCCTCAACATAGCCGTTTACATCTGCAAGAGTTTTTTGCTGCATCATAAAGTACACGCTGATTTTTCCTGTTACGGCTTTAACAATCTGTAAAATCAAAAACATAATCAGCACGGCAACGAGCGTCAGCCATACGCTGATATACAGCATACAAATAAATACTGCGCCTATCGTGAATACCGAAGATATAAGCTGCGCCATTGATTGAGCGATCATTTGGCGGAGAGTATCGGTATCGTTGGTATATAAGCTCATTATGTCGCCGTGGGTTCGGGTATCAAATGCACGAATGGGGAGCCGCTGCATTTTTTCAAACATTTCATCACGGATTATTTTAAGTGTGCCTTGCGCTATTGTTACCATAACCCGATTATAAAACAGCGTGGACAGCACACCAATAAAGTAAACAACGCCGATCACGATCAATGCTTTCAACAATCCCGTAAATACGGGAGTAGAAGAAACCAACAGGGGAGTGATATAATCGTCAATCAGAGACTGAAGAAACAAAGAGGAAGCTGCAGAAGCGATTGAGCTTAACAATATGCAGATAACAACAAAGATAAGCTGTCCTTTATAGTCTTTCATATAGGAAAGCAATCTTCCGAGAGTTTTTAAGTCAAATTGTGCTTTCGGCGGCATATCTTCCGGGACTTTGCTGATTGGAGGATTCTTGCTTTTTTTATTCATTCTCCCTGTCTCCTTTCTTCTGGGATTCATATACCTCACGGTAAATTTCGCAATTCTTTAAAAGCTCTGAATGTTTGCCGACGGCAATAACCTTGCCGTCATCCAAAACAACAATCTGATCTGCGTGTTCAACGGAGCTTATGCGTTGAGCGATTATTACTTTGGTTGTATCGGGAATGAACTCGGCAAAGGATTTTTGAATTGAAGCGTCGGTTTTGGTGTCAACTGCACTTGTTGAGTCATCTAAAATAAGAACCTTCGGCTTTCTGAGCAAAGCGCGGGCAATGCAAAGTCGCTGTTTTTGCCCTCCTGATATATTGGTTCCGCCCTGCTCAATATGAGTATCGTACCCGTCGGGAAATGTCTGAATAAATTCATCTGCTTGTGCAAGGCGGCAAGCTTGCTCAATTTCTTCGTCTGATGCATTTTCATTTCCCCAACGCAGGTTTTCTTTTATTGTTCCCGAAAACAGTTCGTTCTTTTGCAGCACCATAGCAACGGCACTGCGCAGGGTATTAAGATCATATTTTCTCACATCGATGCCGCCGAGTGTAAGCTGACCACCCGTTACGTCATACAGGCGGGGAATCAACTGCACAAGGCTTGACTTTGAAGAACCCGTACCGCCGATAATGCCTACCGTTTCGCCCGATGAGACGGAAAGGTTGATATTGTCAAGAACCTTTTTATCAGCTTTTGAAGCGTAAACAAAATCAACGCCGTTAAAACTGATTGAGCCGTCTTTAACATCCGTTACGGGGTTTTCAGGATTTGCAATGTCTGTTTTTTCATCCAATATCTCTGCAATGCGGCGAGCGGAAGCAAGGGATATGGTTATCATCGCAAAGACCATGGAAAGCATCATCAGACTTGTCAATATCTGCATTGAGTAAGAAAACAAAGCCGTCAAATCTCCCGTTGTCATCCCC
>JBJFAQ010000282.1:0-2133 GCA_051887995.1 Eubacteriales bacterium | reverse complement strand
CGCAGTACGGCGTATTTTCCAAAGGTAGCCGGCTCAGCCGCCTCAATCGCCAGCTTTGCGGAGTGCGAATAGGCTCTGACAAGCCCTCCCGCGCCGAGCAGAATTCCTCCGAAATAGCGTGTGACGACAATTACTGTGTCGGTACAGCCGCTCTTTCTTATTATGTCGAGCACAGGCATTCCTGCCGTGCCCTGAGGCTCTCCGTCGTCGGAATACCGCTGAATAATACCGTCACCGAGAACATAGGCATATACATTGTGCTTGGCGTCGCGGTGCTTTTTCTTTATTTCCTTTATAAAATCGGCGGCTTCGGCTTCGGTTTTTACGTGTTTTGCCCGCCCGATGAAAACCGAGCGCTTTTCTTCAAATTCCGTTTCCGATTCATGGAGAACCGTTGTGTATGTCTCAGCCATATTCGCGCCTCACAGGTCAAATTCGGTTTCTTTTTTTATGCGGTCGGACTCGGGAAGATATTTTCCGAGCATACCGCGCGTTTTTGCATTGACGACGGCGGTGACTTTGACAGCCTCCGCTCCGTATTCAACATTTTCGACCGATGCGTTTTTGTAGAGTGTGTTCAGCGCTCCCTGTTCCGTGTTAGGAATCGTGAACACAAGGCGTTTTTTGCCGTTTTGAACCAGTGCTTCAAGGCGTGCAATCATCTCGTCAATGCCCATGCCGCTCTTCGCCGAAATATAGAAAACGTTTTCCTTGTCTTTTCCGGAAAGTACGGGGAGCTCCTCTTTTGCCTTGTCGCATTTGTTGAGCAGATATAGTGTGGGCTTGCCGCTTGCGCCGAGCTCCTCAAGCAGTTTGTCGGTCACGTCAAGCTCGTCTGCAAAATCGCTGTCTGAAACGTCTGCCAGCACAAGCATAATGTCGGCATATACCGCCTCGTCAAGCGTTGACTTGAAGGCTTTGACAAGATGGTGAGGCAGCTTTCGTATAAAGCCTACGGTATCAGTGAGCAAAATGCTTTCGCCGCAGGGAAGCGTGAATCTTCGCGTCGTTGGGTCAAGAGTTGCAAACAGCTTGTCCTCCGCAAGTATTCCGGCGTCTGTCAGGCGGTTGAGCAGGGTGGATTTTCCGGCGTTTGTATAGCCTACGATAGCGGCTTTCGGCGTTCCGCTGCGGTCGCGCGCCGCGCGCATGGTTTTTCTTGTTCTGTCAAGCTCGTCAAGCTCGGCTTCAAGCGCCGCAATGCGGCGTTTCATGTGCCTTCGGTCGCTTTCGAGCTTTGTCTCACCCGGACCTCTTGTTCCGATTCCGCCGCCGAGACGCGACATTTCGGCGCCATTGCCGGAAAGACGCGGTGCTGTATATTTGAGTTGCGCAAGTTCAACCTGAAGCTTTCCTTCGCCTGTGAGGGCGTGGAGAGCAAAAATGTCGAGTATAAGCATACTGCGGTCTATGACGCGCACCTCTGCGTCTTTGCCCATGCCGTCCTCAAGATTTCTGATTTGAGAAGGCGAGAGCTCGCAGTCGAAAATAACAAGATGAATGTCATTTGCAGAGCACAGCTCGCCTATTTCACGTACCTTTCCGCTTCCGACGACTGTGCGCGTGTCGGGAGTTTCCTTTGCCTGAACGACTTTGGCAAATACCTCGCCTCCGGCAGTTGAGAGCAGGCGTGAAAGCTCGTCAAGGCTTTTTTCCACATCTTCTGCGGAAAGAAGGCGTGTCTGAAGCGCGACAAGCACGGCGCGCGCACCCTCTATCTCTGTTTTTTTATTTGCGTTTTCCGATACATCCATTTAATAATCTCCTTTCGGTAAGCAAACAATAAGGGCAGCCATGTACAAAAAATGCACACGTCTGCCCTCTACTGTGAATCGGATTATTTTGCGCTTGCCTGAAGTCTTTTCTTGAACTTATCGACCTTACCGCCGGCATCAACAAATTTCTGCTTACCGGTAAAGAAAGGATGGCATTTAGAGCAAACTTCAACGCGAATTTCTCCGCCCTTCGTAGATCTTGTGGTTACAGTTTCGCCGCACGCACATTTGATCACGGTTTCGTTGTATTCGGGATGAATTCCTTCCTTCATTTTCTACACCTCGCTTTAGTGATATTCACATGTATTACATTATAACATACTCGGAATAAAAAAGCAATAGATTTTTGAAAATAACT
>JBJFAQ010000281.1:0-9547 GCA_051887995.1 Eubacteriales bacterium | reverse complement strand
AAGCAGATTACAGCCCATTGCAGACAAGCTCGGCATTACGGAAATACTGAAAAAGTATCCGTATGAGGTGTCCGGCGGTCAGAAGCAGCGCGCGGCAGTGGCAAGAGCGCTGATTACAAATCCCAAGCTGATTTTGGCAGACGAGCCTACCGGCGCGCTTGACTCAAAAGCAACCGATGAACTGCTTCATTTGTTTGCGGAGATCAACCGCTTGGGGCAAACGA
Organism: Eubacteriales bacterium; assembly: GCA_051887995.1. Classification (GTDB taxonomy): domain Bacteria; phylum Bacillota; class Clostridia; order Oscillospirales; family CAG-272; genus SIG710. The sequence continues at coordinate 9,323 of JBJFAQ010000281.1, read as the reverse complement.
TTCTGATGGTCACACATTCTGTCAAGGCGGCAAGTCATGCGAGCCGAGTGTTGTTCATCAAAGACGGTGAAGTGTTCCATCAGATATACCGCGGCGAACATACAAACGAACAGCTTTACCAGATGATTTCCGATACTCTCACTATGCTTGCGACGGGTGGTGAGAGGAAATGAAGATTGGTTTTTATCCGAGACTTGCGTTTGAGGGCATAAGAAAAAACAAACGGCTTTATATACCGTATATTCTTGCCTGCGGCGGAATGGTAATGATGTTTTATATTATTCATTATCTCGCAGCCATGCCGTCGCTTGATAATATGGCAGGCGGCACAAGCACAAAACAGATACTCGGCTTTGGCGTATGGGTTATCGCCGTATTTTCCCTCATATTTCTTATTTATACAAATTCTTTCCTGATGAGGCGCAGGCAAAAGGAATTCGGTCTTTATAACATCTTGGGTATGGGAAAGAAGAATCTCAGCGCCGTATATGTTTTTGAAACAGTCATTATGTTCTTTGTATCAATGATACTTGGGCTTGTCTTGGGCGTTGCGCTTTCAAAAATGGCGGAGCTTGGACTTGTCAATATGTTGAATGAGAAAGTTACCTATGGCTTTACCTTCAGCGCCGAAGTCTTTTTCGATACATTTTTGGTTTTCGGAATTATTTATTTCTTTCTTCTCATAAAAGGACTCATTACATTATGGCGTCTGAATGCGGTAGAGCTGATGAAAAGCGAGAACATCGGTGAGAAGCCTCCACGCGCAAATTATTTGCTCGGCATTGCGGGTATTCTCATTCTTGCAGGAGCATATTACATCGCGGTTTCAATCCAAAGTCCGCTGCTTGCTCTTGCATGGTTCTTTGTCGCGGTAATAATGGTCATAATTGCAACTTATCTTCTGTTTATCTCGGGTTCTGTGATGCTTTGCAGAATTTTACAGAAAAACAAGAAATATTATTACAAGAAAAACCATTTCGTTTCAATTTCATCAATGGTTTACCGAATGAAGCGCAACGGCGCAGGGCTTGCGTCTATCTGTATCCTAAGTACCATGGTTCTTGTTATGATGCTTGGCTCGGGCAGCCTGTATTTCGGCGCAGAGGACAGTTTGAATACCCGCTACCCGAAAGATATTTCAGTATCTGTTGATTTTATGCCTTATGACGAAAAAAATGCTTACACTCCCGAAAAATCCGATTATATCATATCCGAAATCAATAATGTGATAGAGAATTACGGCGCTGAAACTCAAAACAAAGAGATTTATCTGAGCACCGACATAACAGGGCTGCTTGACAACGGAAAACTGATTGCGAATAAAGACACCGTAAACGGCGCAGGCTTGGATTCGATAAACAATGTGTCTCAAATATACTTTCTGGAGCTGGACGGATACAACACTTTAATGGGAACAAACGAAACGCTGAATGATGACGAAGCGCTTATCTATTGTGTTCGCCGCACCTATAACGAGCCTTCAGTCGCCATAAACGACGAAATTGTTTTGAAAATAAAAAAGCATGTTGACAATATGGTGGGCAGTTCAAATGCCGCCATGGATATTATTCCTTCGGTTTTTCTTGTGGTAAACGACATACAACCGATATATGAGGCAATAAATGCCGACTTTTCAAACGACGAATACTTTTGCCGGCCGGTGCTTCACTTCGGCTTTGATACACAGCTTAAGGCAGAAGAAGAGATTGAACTTAAAGAAGCCGTTTTCGAGCGTATTCATGAACTTAATTATACGGGCGAAGGCGGATTTTACAGTTATTTTGTTGAAAGCCGCGAAGAGGAAAGAGGCGATTTTTACGCTACCTATGGAGGCATATTCTATCTTGGAATGATTTTGTCTGTTGTCTTCATTCTTGCGGCAGTGCTTATCATTTATTACAAGCAGATAAGCGAAGGATATGAAGACGAGAGCCGATTTGCCATAATGCAGAAGGTGGGCATGACAAAAAAGGATATTCGCAAGAGCATAAACTCTCAAATGCTCACCGTTTTTTCCTTGCCGCTCCTAACCGCTGCATTACACCTCAGCTTTGCCTTTCCTATGGTAGAAAAGCTACTCGCCCTGTTTAACCTCAGAAATATACCTCTGATGATAACCGTTTTGACTGTCTGCGTATTAGTGTTCGGAGTATTTTACTCTGTCATATATAAGGTCACATCGAACGCATACTATAAAATCGTAAGCGGAAGAGACTGAATGACGTTAAACAGCACTTTGAAGGAAAATACAAAGATATAAAAGAAAACCGTCCCGCCAAAGAAACTTACGTCTCTTTGGCGGGACGGTTTTTATATACCGCTAAAATGACAAATTAAAGCTCAATATTGCTTTTTCTGTATTCGGCAGGAGTTTTGCCGGTTATTTTTTTAAAAACTCGGCGGAAATAAGCGGAGGAATCAAATCCAAGCATTTCGCTTATTTCTTCTATCGAAAGCCCTTCTTCGGCTTTAAGCAAACGCATTGCGCGCCCGATGCTTATGCGGTTTTTGTATTCTATCGGGGTCATGGAAGTGTTTTTTCTGAACTGCATATGGAAATTTGAAACGCTCATATTGCATATTGCGGCGAGCTCTGCAACGGAAAATTCCTTTTCGGAATGCAGACTTATGTATTCGGTTGCTTTCTCAATGCGTGCGTCGATTTTGTGCTCTGCTTTAAAGCGCAGCTCCGGCAGTATTTGATTCATTACTCTGAAAAAAACTCCGAGTGTTGCCATTTGCATTGCATTGCTTTCATCGCCGTAATTCTTAAGGCAAAATAAAAAATCCTGTTTTAGCGCGTTAAAATCCGGGAGGGTGACTTTTTGGAGGGCAAAATGATTCTGCTCGGAAATGCCGCAGGACGGCTCAAATGCAAAATGCATGCTGATGTACAAAATATCCGGCTCTCCGTGCCATTTTGAAATATATCTTGACGTGATAGGCACAAATATGATGTCGCCTGTACCGACGGAGACGCTCTCTTCTCCTTCAGGCTCAAAAACCGCGCTTCCTTTGAGCAGCAGTCCCATGCAGAAGTGCGGGCGGGGAATATTCCTGAAATCGCATACGTGCTCTTTATGGTATGAATACTGTTCGGTTTTGAAAAAAGAGAGCTTTGACAGATTTGCAATGTTCATCGCTTTTCTCCGTTTAGTAGAATAGTTCCTTTTTTTAATATAATAATATCTTTTATTTCAAATGTCAATATGGTATTATTAGAGTATCGGTAATCTTTTTGTAGGAGCGTAAAGCAAAAATGAAAAAAATCAGAGTTGTGCAAATCGGACTCGGACACGACCACGCGGCGGCGGTTCTTGACAGCATGATGAGACAAAAGGAGATTTTTGATGTTGCAGGTATTGCGCTTCCCGAGTCGGAGCAGACGGATTTTGCCGACCGGGCGGCAAAGTTCAAAAATATTCCGTACCTTTCGGTCGAAGAAGCCCTCGCACTTCCGAACCTTGACGGTGCGGTAATAGAAACCGAGGAGGTAAACCTGACGCGCTATGCGCTTATGGCAGCAGAGAGAGGCCTTAATATTCATATGGATAAGCCGGGTGGTACAGAGCTTTCGGATTTTGAGGAGCTGATAAGGGCGGTAAGCTCGAAAAACCTTGTTTTCTCGACAGGATATATGTACAGGTTTAATCCCCAAATCAAAGAGGCGCTTTCGAAGATTGAAAGCGGAGATATCGGCGAAGTTTACTGCGTCGAAGCGCATATGGACTGTGAGCATACTCCTAAGAAAAGGCAGTGGCTCGGGCGATTTCCGGGAGGCATGATGTTCTTTCTCGGGTGTCATCTGATTGATTTGATTTACCGTATTCAGGGCGAGCCGGACAAGGTAATTCCGATGAATGTCAGTACAGGTTATGACGGCGTAACGGCGCAGGATTACGGAATGGCTCTGTTACAATATCCAAACGGGATTTCCTTTGCAAAAACCTGCGCAAACGAATGCGGCGGTTTTTCACGCAGACAGCTTGTAATTTGCGGCACTAAAGGCACGATTGAAATAAAACCGCTTGAGGCTTTTGATAATACTGACCCGATGCGCAATCAGTATACCGAAATGCGTGAAATCGGCAAGGGAGAAAAATGGGGAGCTTTCGGAAAGCACACAAGGTCCGAGTGCTACAACCGTTATGATGAAATGATGAAAAATTTTGCGCGTCTTGTCTCGAAAGAAACAGAAAATCCGTATACATATGACTACGAACTGAATTTGTACAGACTTTTGCTCAGAGCTTGCGGAAAGGAGCTTTCATAAATGAAAACAAAAATGATACTGTTTACGAAAAAGGATACGGCAGAGCTTACTGATGCCGACTTTGATGCACCGAAAAGAAACGAGGTTACGGTTTGCCTTGAATATTCCGCTATCAGCAGCGGAACAGAACGCGCAAATATTCAGGGACAGCGCAACAGCTATAATATGGGAGAGAATGAAACACCGCATTTTCCCATATGCTGCGGATACAGTGCCGCCGGGATTGTTACGGACATCGGAGAAGATGTTACGGACATAAAGAAAGGCGACAGGGTTGTTGTCTATTGGGGCAAGCATAAAAAGAACATTACAATCAGCCGCAATAATGTGATAAAAATTCCCGACGGAGTGCCGTCTGAGGAAGCGTCAATGGCGCTGATTTCAACATTTCCGCTTGCAGCAATTCGCAAAACAAGACTTGAAATAGGAGAGTCCGCCATGGTAATGGGGCTCGGCATTCTCGGTGTTTTTGCGGTTCAGGAACTGAAGGCGGCGGGAGCTATGCCGATTATCGCGGTTGACCCCGTGGCAGAGAGGCGAGAATTTGCGCTTAAAATGGGCGCGGATTTTGCTCTTGACCCCACAAATGCGGATTTTTGCTCCGATGTCATGAAGATAACAGACGGCGGCGTAAATGTTGTCATTGAAGTGACGGGTTCAGGCACGGGGCTTATACAAGCTCTTGACTGTACAAGAAAATTCGGAAGAGTTGCGCTTTTGGGCTGTACCAGAAGCTCGGATTTTAATATTGACTATTACAGCAAGGTGCATGCTCCGGGTATTACTATCGTCGGAGCACATACAAACGCCCGTCCTGAGAAATCTTATCCGGGCTACTGGACTCATGAGGACGATATAAAAGCGATTTTGCGTCTGATTCAGGGCGGAAGGCTTAATTTTAAAGATATGATTTGCGAGATACATTCGCCGGAAGAGGCCCCTTCGGTATATACGAGGCTGATACACGACCGCGCATTTCCGATAGGCGTACTTTTCGACTGGTCAAAAGTGTGATTATATATTTTAATTATAGTGAGGGAATAGAATGAAAGCAATTCTTGTAAATGCCGATCGAAGCCTTTCTTTTACCGGCGTTCCTGACCCGATTATAAAGCCTGATGAGGTTCTTGTAAAGGTTGAGTATGCGGCGCTAAATCGCGCAGATTTGATGCAAAGGGAGGGGGATTATCCTCCGCCCGCGGGCTGTCCCGAATGGATGGGACTTGAGATTTCCGGAACAATAGTTGAAATGGGCTTTGAGGCTGTGAAAAAAAGCAGGTACAAAATCGGGGATAAAGTCTGCGCGTTGCTTGGAGGCGGAGGATATGCCGAATATGCGGCAGTCAGATACGATATGCTTATGCCCGTTCCGGAAAACTGCACTATGGCTGAGGCGGCGGCAATTCCCGAGGCGTTTGCAACAGCGTATCTTAATCTGTTTATCGAGGGCAGGCTTAAAGCCGGGAATACTCTCCTTATGAACGCGGGAGCGAGCGGGCTTGCAAGCGTTGTAATTCCCATGGCAAAGGCATTCGGAGCACGGGTTATCACAACCGTACTATCTGACGAAAAAGCCGCGTCAATTGCGCATCTCGGAGCAGACATTGTTGTTAACACCGAAAAAGAGGATATTTCAGAGGTGCTTAGAAATCAGCTTGAAGAAGGGCACAGCGTCGACCTTGCGATAGACTGTCTCGGCGGGAAAATAATTGACAAATGCCTGCATTATCTCACCCGCGGTGCAAGATGGATTATCATTGCCGCACTTGCGGGGCAATGGGCAGAAATTGACTTGAAAAACATCTATGTACGAAACGTAAGAATAATCGGAAGCACTCTGCGCTCAAGAACGCCGGAGGAAAAGGCTGAAATCATTGCAAAACTTGTTGAGAATGTATGGCCGAAAGTGTCAAGCGGGGAAGTGAAGCCGACGGTTTATAAAATTTTGCCGATTACGGAGGCGGAAGCGGCGCATGATATACTTTACCGCGGAGAAAATGTCGGAAAAGTTGTCCTGCGAGTAAGCGAAGATAAATAACTCGCCCGTATTCCTGCACGAAGGGGGCTTTAAAGGGCTTAAAAATGATAATATTAAGCCTTTAATATGCGAAAAGAAAAGTCCGTGTAAGCTATGACGGCTTACACGGACTTTTCTTTCAAATGTCAGGCAAAAATATCAGACACTGACAGAATCGCAGGTTTTTTTCATTCAGTCCTCAAAAACGACAGTGCTGATGGAGTTTTCCATTACGTCGAAGTACCACCAGTTGCCCTTGTAGAAGAATTGATACTGATGTTTTTCATCATTGGGGTTGACGACGTGAATCACGAGGCTGCCGTCCGGATTTTCCGCAACGCAGGAAACGGTTTCAAATCTCATTTTGCGGAAGGAAGATATACAGTGTCCGTCGTTCTTAGGCTCGGAACGGTAAATTTTTGCGCCGTTTTGGGTGAAGTGAGCAAAGTGACGGAAGGCGCGGTACTGACCGCTGTATGACAGCTCTTTTGTTCTGCTGTCAAGAGTGACAAGTCCGGCGCAATAGCAGTGACCGACGTTGGGGCGCCCCTCTTCGTCAAGCATCAGATTCCAGCCTGTAAAGGATTCACAGCCGTGGTTCAGTGCCTTTGCCATCATCGTGCCCCATTTGCACCAGTCGGTGTCATAGCAGTCCTTCAGACGCGGACCGCCCTCGGTGAACTGGAAATGAATTTCGGGATGATCTTTCTTTATCTGGTCAATCATCTCAATACAGCCGGTGTAGTAGTGGAATGCGGCAGAGGAGCAGCATTCGGTCAGCTTCGGATACTCGTTTAGCATCCAGTTGACGCGACGCCATCCCATGAAGTTGTGGTCGTAGAACCATATATCAACGTCCATTCCTTTGGCTTTGAGCTTTTCGGAAAGTGTGAAAATGTACTGTGCTTCCTGGTCGGGATTCCATATACAAGCAGGGAATCTGCCGCCCTGTTCTACATCGGGCTCGTTCTGAGGCGTGAGCGCGGAGATGTGAATACCCTCTGCCTCATAAGCCTCGAGATACTTAATGATGTAGTCGGCGTAAACATCTATGTATTTCGTGCGCATATATCCGCCGCAAATGAATCCTCCGGTCTTCATCCAGCCGGGAGGACTCCACGGAGAGGCGTAGAAGCGCAGATCGGGGCGGATTTCAAGTATTTCTTTGATCATCGGAAGAATGTATCGGCGGTCACGGTCAATGGAGAAGTGCTTAAGCTCCATGTCGCCAGGAACATCGTCGTAGGTGTAAATCTCGGCGGAATAATCGCACGAGCCGACCGGCAAACGGGCAATGCTGAGGTTAAGACCGTCCTTGCCGTAGATGTCGGTCAGAAATTCCTTTCTTTTTTCCGGGTCCATCTGAGCAAGCTCATAGCAGGATGCACCGGTCAGTGCAACGCCGAACCCTTTGCAGATGTTGCTTGGGGTTTCTTCCGTAATTATGTGTTGCGCGGCACCGCATTCACTGCCGGCCGGGAACACAGGCTCTGAACGTAAAGCACCAAAATCGTTGGTTGTATATTTGGTAACTTTCATTAAATTCACTTCCTTGTCTTTATAATGATTTTTTATGCCCTTGTTTATGAGGGCTTTTTGATTATTTTGAGTTTTGCGGGTTTATTTGCATTGTGCAAATATTATTTCTTTGAAACGGCTTCGATTTTTTGACTTTTTGATTTCTTTTTTTCATCGTACATTGCTTCATCCGCCATACGAAGCAAATGTTCAATGTCATCTGAATCCGTACATATGCCGATTGACGTGCCCATGCTGACAGACAGGACATACGGATAGTTTTCAAGGCGGTTCTTTTCTTCAAGCTTTTTATGAATTTGTGCTTTTAAAGCCATGATTTCGTCCTGCTGACAGTCGCATCCGGCAATTAAAAACTCATCTCCGCCGTATCTGCATACAGAAAGCTTGGCCGATGATTCATCACAGCTTTGTTTAAGCGCGTCGGCAACATCTGCCAGCGCACGGTCTCCTGCCGGGTGACCGAACTTGTCATTCACTTGCTTGAAATTGTTAATATCTATCATCATAAGGAAAAGATTTGTTTCCGCATGATGCTGCAGATAGTTTTCCCAATGCTTATTGAAGCCGTACCTGTTGCCAAGACCTGTCAGCGCATCTGTGAGTATCTGATTGTTTTGCTCGGTTAAGGAAATAATAACAATTGAAATCGTAATTCCGACCTGAGAACAGGTGACACCGTAGAACAGCATCTGTATGACGGCGGCAACTGCGGGAGCAATGATAAAGCATAGGAGAGAGACAATTTTTTCACGCTTTTTCTTGTTCGGTTCTTTTATGATTTTAAATGTAATTATTGCGGTGGCCGCAATCATATAAAACCAAGATACTATCCAGTGGAGGAAGACACCGATGTTTCTGTTATACAGATTGTTTTCATCTATTGTAAACATGAAATCGGTAAAAGGGTTGGTAAGCGCCGCAATCGAAACAATAATGAACGGAATTGCCCAAAGAAACAGTTCCTTTTCATAATTCCTTGTGATTTTGAGCTTGACTAAAACGTAAACCATCCATAAAAAGCTGACGGCGGATATTGTTTCATAGAAAATCAGATTGCTTATTTCAATCAGCAGCCTCGCGCCGCTGAAAAATTGCCCGCGGCAGATTCCCGCAACCATATCCGCACTGCACATTATAATTGTTGTCCACAACAATAGGTTCAGAGTTCTGTTGTCGGATGAAAACTGGTCACTCTTAAAGCGCATTTGATTCGTAAACAAAAGCAAAATGATAATACATACCAAGTTTACCTCGCTGTAGTATATGATTGTCATTTTTTATCACCTCGCCGTAAGATGTATGCAGTAATAGTTTTGTATCTTCTTGCGAATATGAATCCGACGGCTCTGCTTAAAGCCGAATTTGTGTTTGCATTTCACAGTATTGGCATTTTTACTGAAAAAGCGACTTGCATGAACAAGTCGCTTTTCTGGTGCGGGTGAAAGGACTTGAACCTTCACGAAGTTGCCCCCACAAGAACCTGAATCTTGCGCG
>JBJFAQ010000280.1:0-9641 GCA_051887995.1 Eubacteriales bacterium | reverse complement strand
GGTTTCCCACGACCTGCTCGGCGTCAGGGGCAGCACAAAGCAAACCATAAAAGAAGTGGTGAGCCACCCGCAGGCGCTCGGTCAGTGCGCGGAATTTATACGCGCCCGCGGATACATGACGCATGAATACACAAACACCGCGCTTGCCGCAAGGTATGTTGCGGAAAAGGGCGACATAACGCTCGCCGCCATTGCAAGCGAGGACGCGGCGAAGCTGTTCGGACTTGAAGTGCTTGAGCGAAATATCAATGCAAGCCGCAACAATACAACGCGCTTTGCCGTTCTTTCGCGCTCCGAAAAACAGAGCGACGGAGACGATATGGACACATGTTCCATACTTCTTTTCACCGTAAAGAACGAGGCAGGCTGCCTTGCAAAAGCCATTGACGTTATCGGCGGGCACGGCTTCAACATGAGAACTCTCCGCAGCCGCCCGATGAAGGAGCTGCTCTGGCAGTACTACTTCTACATAGAAGTTGAAGGAAACGCGCACAGCGAAAACGGAAATAAAATGATGGAGGAGCTTGGTAAATACTGCGACAGGCTGAAGCTCGTCGGTACATTCCGCAAAAAGCAGGAGGTAACAAGATAATGACGACGCTTCATGTCGGTCTTGCATCAAACAGCTATGACATAATTCTTGAGCGCGGTGCGCTCGCACTCGTGGGAAAATATCTGCGGCTCGACCGCAAGGTGCTTGTCGTGACGGACAGCGGAGTTCCGGCAGAATACGCCGAAAAAGTCGCTTCCGCGTGCAAAGAGGCGCACATTGTCACCATTCCCGAGGGAGAAGCAAGCAAAAGCCTTGCAATGTTTGAAAAGCTTCTTCGGGAAATGCTTACGCATGATTTTACGCGCACGGACTGCGTTTTGGCAGTCGGCGGCGGTGTCGTCGGAGACCTTGCGGGCTTTGCCGCGTCATCTTATATGCGCGGCATAGATTTCTTCAATATTCCGACCACTCTTCTTTCACAAGTCGATTCCTCGGTCGGAGGAAAGGTCGCGGTAGACCTTGACGGAGTAAAAAACATTGTCGGCGCATTTTACCAGCCTAAAAAGGTAATAATCGACCCTGAGCTTCTCTCGACGCTTCCGGAAAGACAGCTATGCGCAGGTCTTGCAGAGGCGCTCAAAATGGGGCTTACCTCCGACGCGAAGCTTTACGCGCTTTTCAGGGACGGCAGAGCAAAGGACGAGCTTGACGAGGTAATACGCCGTTCGCTTGAAGTAAAAATCGCCGTTGTAGAAAAAGACGAGAAGGAAAACGGACTGAGACGGGTGCTCAATTTCGGTCACACCCTCGGTCACGGCATCGAAAGCCACGAGGGGCTGTCGGGGCTTCTGCACGGGGAATGCGTTGCGCTCGGAATGATACCGATGTGCTCAGATAAACTGCGTCCGGAGCTTGTAAAAACACTTGAGCTTACCGGACTTCCGACAAAGATAAGCGCGGATATCGACGAGATAACCGCACTTGCCTCGCATGATAAAAAATGCGACGGCGACAGCATTTCCGTCGTATATGTGGACGTTCCGGGAACGTTCCGAATGGAAAAAATGCGTCTTGCGGACTGGAAAGCGCAAATGAAAGAGCGCTTTGCACCATACTGCGTCTGAGGAGGATATTTATGAAAAACACATTCGGACAATCAGTTGCCGTCACCCTCTTCGGGGAAAGTCACGGTGCCGAAATAGGAGTTGTTATCGACGGAATAACTCCCGGAATAAGAGTAAAAGAAGAAGATATCGCCGCGGCGCTCGACCGCCGCAGACCGAGCGGCAGAATAAGCACGGCAAGAGCCGAAACAGACAAATTCAGAATCGTAAGCGGCGTAATGAACGGTCGCACAACAGGCACGCCCATCTGTATTCTGATACCAAACACCGACACGAGAAGCAAGGATTACAGCCGTATGGCGTCGCTTCCGCGCCCCGGTCACGCCGATTTTTCCGCCGAATGTAAATATCACGGATTTCAGGACTTTCGCGGCGGAGGGCACTTTTCCGGAAGACTCACGGCGCCTCTTGTCGCCGCCGGAGCAATTGCGTGCTCGGCACTTGCGGAAAAAGGAATAACCATCGGCACGCACATTGCAGAGCTCGGCGGGGTAAAGGACCGCAAATTCGATGTCTATGCGCAGGATTTTGCGCTGATACGCGGAAGCAACTTTCCGGTGCTTGACGAGACAGCGGCTCAGGAAATGAGAAAGGCGGCAGAGAAAGCGGCATGTGAGGGAGACAGCGTAGGCGGCGTACTTGAAACCGCCATATGCGGAGTTCCGTGCGGCGTAGGAGAGCCGTGGTTTGACACACTCGAAGGTGTGCTTGCCCACGCAATGTACTCGATTCCGGCGGTAAAGGGCGTCGAGTTCGGAGACGGCTTTGCCCTCTCCGCAATGAGAGGCAGCGTTTCAAACGACGCATACATCATGGAGGACGGTCATGTCCGCACGGCGACAAATCACGCGGGAGGCATATGCGGAGGCATAACAACCGGCATGCCGATAACCTTTCGCCTTGCCGTAAAGCCCACTCCGTCGATAAGAAAGCCACAGAGAACGGTCAACCTCAGCACCATGAAGGGCGAGGAGCTTACAGTCGAGGGCAGACACGACCCAACGGTCGTTCACAGAGCCGCGCCGGTCGCAGACGCGCTGAGCGCCCTCGTCATACTCGACCTGCTCTCCTCCCGTTTCGGCACGGACTGGTTTCTGCCGGCGTAACGCATTTGAAAAAGGAGTTTGAACCATGAAATACGGCTGCATCGGAGAACACCTCGGACACAGCTTTTCAAAAGAAATACACGCCCTGTTTGCAGACTATGATTACGACCTTGTCGAGCTTGCCCCCGAAAGCCTCGGTGCATTTCTTGAAAAAAGGGATTTTTGCGCGATAAATGTCACAATTCCGTATAAAAAGGACGTTATTCCCTATCTTGACGTGACAGACAGCGACGCGCTTGAAATCGGCGCGGTCAACACAATCGTAAACCGCGGCGGAAAGCTCTTCGGCTACAATACCGATGTTTACGGCATGACAGAACTCATAAAAGCCACGGGACTTGACCTTGCGGGCGGAAAGGTTGCCATTCTCGGAACAGGCGGAACGTCAAGAACCGCGGAAAGCGTGGCAAAACGCCTCGGTGCAAAAGAGATACGCCGCGTCAGCCGCACCGGAAAGGACGGCGCAATTACATACGATGAGCTTTATTCCGTTTTTTCGGACGCGGAATTTCTGATAAACACAACGCCTTGCGGAATGTTTCCGCGCGGCGGCGAAATTCCGGCGGAGCTTGATAGACTTCCGTCGCTCATAGGGGTTATCGACGCGGTGTACAACCCGCTTCGCACACTTCTTGTTCTTGAAGCAAAAAAGCGGGGAATACCCGCAAGCGGAGGGTTAAAGATGCTTGTTGCGCAGGCGATAAGGGCATCCGAGCACTTTCTTTGCACAGAATATCCGCCGGAGCTTACCGATAAGGTTTACAAAAAGATACTTGCCGGAAAGGAAAACATTGTCCTAACGGGCATGCCCGGTAGCGGAAAGAGCACGGCGGGAAAACTGCTTGCGGAAATGCTTTCCAGACCTTTTATCGACACAGACGAGCTTATTGTGAGAAAGACCGGAAAAACAATTCCCGAAATTTTCGGCGCCTTCGGCGAGGAAGGCTTTCGGGAAATCGAATCCGACGTCATCGAAAAGGAAGTAATGCCCTTAAGCTCCGCGGTCATTGCCACGGGCGGAGGCGCGGTGCTCCGCGAAGAAAACATTACGGCACTTAAGCAAAACGGAAGGATATATTTTCTTGACAGACCGCTCTCAGAGCTTGTTCCGACCGGTGACAGACCGCTTGCCCGCTGTCCCGAGGACCTTGAAAAGCGGTATTTTGAAAGACATGACATATATCTTCGCACCTCGGACTGCCGCATTGATACGTCCGGGGGCGAGGAAAAAACAGCGGAGCGGATCAGAAAGGAAGCAAATCTATGAAACTGTATATTTTAAACGGTCCGAATCTGAATATGCTCGGCATAAGAGAGCCTGAGCACTACGGAAGCCGAACCTACGGCGATCTTTGTTCACTTATATCTGAGCATTGCCGAAAAAAAGGAATAGAACACGTGATTTTTCAGTCGAACAGCGAGGGAGAGCTTGTTTCAAAGATACAGGAGGCGTATTTTGACGGCGCGGACGGAATCGTGATAAACCCGGCGGCATATACGCACACAAGCATAGCCCTGCTCGACGCGGTCAAAGCAGTAATGCTTCCGACAGTCGAAGTACATATTTCCGACGTTTCAAAACGCGAGGATTTCAGACAGGTAAGCTACATACGAAGTGCTTGCATCGAAACAATAAAGGGCGAGGGGCTGAGCGGCTATCTTCACGCCATAGATGACCTTGTCGACTATATAGAAAAGGAGAAAAAGGCATGACGGTAACAATAAAGCCGGGAAAAGCCTCCGGAACGGTATACGCTCCGCACTCAAAAAGTCTGGCGCACAGGCTTCTCATCTGCGCCGGGCTGTGCGAGGGTGAAAGCACCGTTCACGGCATCACCGACTGCGAGGACGTCTCGGCAACGCTCGACTGCCTCTCCGCTTTCGGCGCTTCCTTTGAGAGAACAGACCCCGACACGCTGAAAATAACCGGCTGCGACATAAGGAAAACCGCTCCCGCAGGGGCGCTTTACTGTCGGGAAAGCGGCAGTACCCTCCGTTTTCTGCTTCCCCCCGCGCTCCTGTCAGGCAAAACGGCAATGTTCCGCGGCGCACCGTCACTGCTTCGGCGCCCGATGCAGGTCTATGAGGACCTTTGCCGCGAAAAAAAACTGCTCTATGTTCAGGACGGTGACAGCATCGTCGTACGCGGCAGGCTTGAAGCCGGAAACCACACGCTCGTCGGCAATATCAGCAGTCAGTTCATAAGCGGACTGCTGTTCGCCCTGCCGCTTACGGAAGGCGACAGCACAATAAATATTATCCCTCCGATAGAGAGCCGTTCATATATCGACCTTACCCTCTCCGCGCTTCATCTTTTCGGCATAAAGGCGGATTGGAGCGGCGAAAGAACCATTTCGATTCCCGGCTCACAGCACTACGTTCCGTGCGAGGCGACAGTCGAAGGCGACTATTCCGGAGCGGCGTTTCTCGACGCGCTGAATGTCCTCGGAGGGGACGTAAAGGTAAAAGGTCTATGCGAGGGAAGCCTTCAGGGAGACAGCGTATACCCGCGGTATTTTGATATGCTCGGCAAAGGCTCTCCCGCAATTCACATAGGCAACTGCCCCGACCTCGGACCTATCATGTTTGCGCTTGCGGCGGCAAAATTCGGAGGAGTTTTCAGCGGCACCGCACGCCTTCGCATAAAGGAGTCCGACCGCGCCGCGGCAATGGCGGACGAGCTTCGTAAATTCGGGGTTTCCGTCAGCGTAAGTGAAGATTCCGTCGTAATTTACCCCGGAAAATTTCATAAACCCGAAACGCCGCTTTTCGGCCACGGCGATCACAGGATAGTAATGTCGCTTGCCGTTCTGCTCACGCTGACAGGCGGCGAAATCGAGGGCGCCGAGGCAGTAAGAAAGAGCTTCCCGGACTTTTTTGAAAAGCTGTCCTCACTCGGAATAGGAGTTGAAAAAAATGGAGCTGAATAAAGACACAAAAATTCTTATTGTCGGTCTCGGAGTCATCGGAGGAGGATATGCAAAGGCACTTTCCAAAAAAGGCTACCATGTGCGCTGTATTACTCTAAGGCAAGAAGATATCGACTATGCGCTCGAGCGCAAAATGATAGAAGAAGGAAGCACCGAGGCTTCGCCCGAGCTTATCGGATGGGCGGATTTGGTCATTTCTGCGCTTTATCCTCACACCTTCCTCTCGTGGATAAAGGAAAATCAGAAATATATGCGTCCCGGTGCGCTTCTTACGGATGTAACAGGTGTAAAAGGAAAAATCGTCGGCGAGGTTCAGTCAATGCTGCGCCCAGACGTTGAATTTATCTCGGCGCACCCAATGGCGGGACGTGAAAAAAGCGGAGTTGAATTCAGCGACGATGAGGTTTTCCACGGCGCAAATTACATAGTCACCCCCACGGAAAAGAACACACCGGAGGCTGTAAGCTTCTGCAAAAAGCTCGGAGAAGAGCTGGGATTTACGAGAATATCAGAGCTGAGTCCCGCCGAGCATGACGAGATGATAGCTTATCTTTCCCAGCTCACCCACTGCATCGCCGTTCTGCTCATGACCTGCAACACGGCGCCGAATCTTGAAAAATACACGGGAGATTCTTTCCGCGACCTTACCCGAATCGCCAAAATAAACGATGCGATGTGGACGGAGCTGTTCATTTCAAACAAGGACGCCCTGCTCCGCAACATCGACGCCTTTGCAGACGAGCTTAAAGCGTTTCGCGCGCTGCTTGCAGAGGAAAAATCGGATGAAATGCGCGCAGTCATGAGAACCGCAAGCGAAAGACGTTCGCTTTTTGACAAACCAAATGTAAAAAAATAACAAGGAGGCATATACTGTTATGAACATGAAATTTTACCGCAAACTGCCGATACCGAAGGAGGTCAAGGCAGAGTTCCCGATGTCGGAGGAGCTTAGCGCACTGCGCGAGAAAAGCATACACGACATGCAGGATATCTTATCCGGCAAAAGTAGCCGCTTTATGCTTATTATAGGTCCCTGCTCGGCAGATAATGAGGATTCTGTGATAGATTATATAACCCGTCTGCGCGGCGTGCAGGAAAAAGTAAAGGACAAAATAATGATAGTCCCGCGAATTTACACAAACAAGCCGCGCACAACGGGCGACGGATACAAGGGAATGCTTCATCAGCCCGATCCGAACGCGGCGCCCGACCTGCTCAAAGGCATCATCGCAATAAGAAAGCTCCACATGCGCGCCATTTCCGAAACAGGCTTTGCCTGCGCCGATGAGATGCTTTATCCCGAAAACCATCGCTACCTGTCCGATGTCCTCGCATATGTCGCCATCGGCGCACGTTCGGTTGAGGACCAGCAGCACAGGCTCACCGCAAGCGGACTTGCAATTCCCGTCGGCATGAAAAACCCGACCGGCGGTGATCTCTCAGTCATGATGAACTCCATCACGGCGGCTCAGCACTCCCATATGTTCCTCTACCGCGGCTGGGAAGTCGAAACCGAGGGCAATCCCTATGCTCACGCAATTCTGCGCGGATTTGTAAATAAGCACGGTCAATCCCTGCCTAACTATCACTATGAGGATCTCACCGCGCTCGCAGACATGTACGAGGCGAGCGGACTTAAAAATCCCGCCGTCATTATTGACACGAATCACGCAAACTCCGGCAAAAAATACCTTGAACAGGTGCGCATTGCAAAAGAGGTGCTACACAGCTGCCGCCACTCGGAAGCTATTCACCGCATTGTAAAAGGTCTGATGATAGAAAGCTATATCGAGGACGGTTGCCAAAAAATCGGAGACGGAGAGGTTTACGGAAAGTCAATCACAGACCCGTGCCTCGGCTGGGACAAAACCGAACGTCTCATCCTTGACCTTGCGGAGCTGCTGTAAAGCCTTTTTTCGCGGTCGTATATGCTCCCGCGAATTCATAAACCAACAAATACCTTAAGTTGCTTTTTGTATAAATCGGGCAAAATCTGCTTTTTAACTTTTTATTATACAATTATTGACAAATTGTGCCGTCTTATATATAATGAACATAGCAGAATGTTGAAAGGAGTTCTTTAGATGAAATTTTGCACAAAATGCGGTTATCAAAATGTGGATGACGCCAGATTCTGTCAGAGCTGCGGAGCACCGATGAGCGTTTCTCAAGCTCAGACGGATACGTCTTCTGCACAGCCGAGCACACAAGCTCAGCCTCAGACGCCTCCCCAAAATCAGGGATATCAGCAGCAGAACCTGCCCCAGGCCGACAACAGCCATCTTTTCTGCATACTTTCTTACATCGGCGTTCTTTGGCTGTTCGGACTTCTCCTTGCGCCTGAAAGATTCAATCCGCGCGTAAAATTCAATGTCGGTCAGGGAATCATCGCAAGCATTGTTTCCGCAGGTCTGTCCCTTGTTGCATGGATACTTACCCTCATTATAAATCTGATTTTCAGAATTGAGAAAACTCTTTTCGGCTACGGCACCGGTATATATGAAATTTCTCCGGTCGCAACCGTTATAAGCAACATCATATGGGTAGCGGTAGGCGCAGTTTCCATAGCTCTTATGGTCTACGGCATAGTTAAGGTTGCAAAACACGAAGACGCATATCTTCCCATCGTAGGAAAATACGCATTTTATAAGTAAAAAAGCACCCCAAACCGAAGCTGAGCGGTATATTCAGCAGAAAAAATAAAAATTGCAAAGGAGAGGACCTCTATGTTTTGCCCCAAATGCGGATCACAGAATACCGATGACGCCAAATTCTGCTTTTCGTGCGGAAATCAGCTTTCAGCTCCTCAGAACCCCGAGACAAATCAGCCTGCTCAAAACACAAATTATTCCGGCCAGTCTCAGTACACACAAAATAATCAGACCTATCAGCCGCCGTATCAGTCCGCTCCCCGCCCGGCAGTAAAAACGCCGAAGGTACTCTCAAGCCATCCGGTACTGAACCGTATAAAGCAGCTCTGCACATCGCCTGTGTTCCTTACCGCGATTATCGGCTTTACTGTTTACACGTTCTTTAACCTCGTCAACACCCTGAGCGCACCGCAAAGCATTATGAATAACATTTCGAGAATTATATACTCAGTCGGACTTGACGATGTTTTTGACGGAGTTTCCTCTTTCCTTGGCGGAACGATAACAGCATCAGGCATCATTTCATCTATTCCCATTATCCTTGTCGCAGTCAGCATGTGGCTTGTATATGTATCTGCGTCAAATTCCTCAGAGCCGGGAATGAAAACAACCGGACTTACGATAATAAAAGTGATTCAGATAATAAATCTCGTCGGCATATGCCTTGCCGCACTGTTTGTCGAAATTTTTCTTCTGATTGCCGTTATTGCCGCAGGCAGCAGCGCTTCATATTATGACAGCTATGCATATTCCGCAGGCGCAAGCGCTGTCAGCGCTGTGGCAGTAGTCGCCATGCTAATACTTGGCGTAATTTTCGCTCTCGCCATTATATACTATGTAAAGACAATCAAAACAATAAACGCAATGTCATCAAGCATAGCAACCGGTGCTCCCACCGCGTATGTTTCCACATATGTAGCTGTCATCAACTACATCTTGGGAGGCTTTACTGCAATATCCGCACTCACCTGCGGTTCGTTTACGGGCTTTCTTCTGAACGCCGGAAATGCGACGGCGCTTATCTGCTTTGGCATTTATATTTTCAAATATAAAAAAACAATGCTTGCTCTTGACCACGGAGCAAGACCTCAGATGCCTCCACAGCCGAATGCAAATGTTTATGTCCCTGCGGCACAGCAGGCAAATGAAAATACAAATCCCCCTTCAAATCAAGCATAAATAAAAAGAGCCTCAGCAGATGCTGCGGCTCTTTTTTTACAAATTTTTTCCCGTATAATGCCGAAATTCTCCCGGCGACATTTTTTTGTATTTTCTGAAGCAGGCAATAAAATAGCTCGTTGAGGAAAAACCGACGTCAAGTGCAATTTCCGTTATGC
>JBJFAQ010000279.1:0-2183 GCA_051887995.1 Eubacteriales bacterium | reverse complement strand
CAAGGCTCCCTTGTGTAAAGGGAGCTGTCAGCGCAGCTGACTGAGGGATTGTTTTACTATGCTGTCAATATATTCACAAACTCCACGAAAATTTTTGTGAATTTCAGTATTGGGTATCCTTATGACCGTCAATCCGTATTCTTCAAGAAACGCCGTTCTTTCTTCGTCATATTGCTTTCCTTCTTCTGTATAGTGCCCTGAACCGTCAAGCTCAATAACAAGCTTGGCTTCGGCAGAATAAAAGTCCGCAATATATTTTCCGAGCACCTTTTGACGTGAAAAACGAATGGGATATGTGCGCAAAAAATCATACCAAAGGTGTTTTTCTTCTTGGGTCATGTTTTTGCGCAGCATTTTTGCAGTCGGAACGATGTCTTTGTTATGTTTCCTTTGCATTATGATCACTTCCTTACACAACAGAGGCTTTTTTGCGCATGATGCGTCAGTCCCGTGTTATGAACTGTGTTTTAATGCAATTTCAGTTGTATTGGAAGCGGAAAGGCGTTAGTCAGCCTTCTCCGGCGGAGAACGGATTTGGAGGACAAAATCTGCACCGTTTTATGTTTTGCGGGCAATCAGGTCTGCACAAAGGATAATTGAGTCTGTTGTCTTTTCAAAAAAGTGTTCAAAGATTTTAACAGCTTTGTTCGGCAGACAATTGCTTTTTCGTCATGCCACGACCTCGGACTTATATTACAAACTCATCTCCATCGCGGGCAAGGCAGATGGGTTTTGATGTTACCTCGGCGCGGAGCTTTATCTCAAGCTCCGGCGGGTCGGAGCTCTGATCCGTATAGTGATTGACGATTATCCGTTTTGCGGGACACGCCTCAAAGCGCGGGATGATGACGGAGGACTTGAAATGCACAAGCTCGGACACGAGCGCGTCGCACTCCTCGTCAAGTATTATCTGCGGGAAGTCGGCGGCGTCGCCCTGATGCAGGTCTCCCGTAAAGATGATGCGCTTGCCCTTGTCCTCGCCTGCGGCGTCGCCGGTGCAGTCGATAACGAAAGCATATGAGGGGTGTATGCCGTTCATGTGGTTCGTACTGATGGCGCGAACGGTGACAGTATCGTCCGAATATACCTCTCCCGCCGCAAAAACGTGCATTCTCACCCTGTCGTCGGCATAGCTGTCAAGGGATGACCTCAGCATCGCGCGGAAGGCGTCGATGCACACCTGTTCGGGAAGGTAGATGTCGTAATCCGCCTTTTTGTAGTACCATGTGGTGATGCTGATGAGCATGGCAAGCCCGAAGGTGTGGTCGCTGTGACGGTGCGTCACAAAAACGGCGCTGAGTCCGTCCACCGGAATGCCGCGTGCGCGCATTATATCCACTACCGGCGCGCCGCCGTCGATAAGGTAACGCTTGCCGCCGACCTCAAGGAGCGTTGAGGAACAGTGGCGGTCGGGCGAGGGGACTCCGTGACCGGAGCCGAGAAATATCAGCTTCATTTTAATTACCTGTCCTTTGTTTTTCGATCTTTATGGCAATAGCCGTAACCATGTTAAGTATAGCTCACATCGCCGCCTGTGTCAAGACTTGCGTGCGCTTTATGCCGCCGGGCGGACTTTTTTCGTTTTTTCGGAAAAATAATGCCGCAGCGTCAGATATTTAAGCGACAAATTTCACATAAAGCTCTTTACTTTTCCGGAATTAAGCTGTATAATATACTGTGAGTCAATTTGACAACATTAAAAAATTTATATATTTTCGGAGGAAAAGCAAATGGCAATCAAGCGTCCAAAGCTTTCTATGGACGGCAATACCGCTGCGGCACACGTTTCGTATGCCTTTACGGAAGTTGCCGCTATCTACCCCATCACGCCCTCAAGCCCCATGGCTGAGATCACCGACACCTGGTCGGCTACCGACAAGAACCTGCTCGGCAAGCCCGCGCGCAACATATTCGGTGAAAGAGTAAAGCTCATTGAAATGCAGTCCGAGGCAGGCGCCGCGGGTGCAGTACACGGTTCTCTTGCCGCGGGCGCACTTACCACGACCTATACCGCCTCTCAGGGTCTGCTCCTTATGATCCCCAATATGTACAAGATGGCAGGCGAGCTGCTTCCCGGCGTTATCCACGTTTCGGCGCGCTGCGTTGCCTCTCACGCGCTTAACATTTTCGGCGATCATTCCGACGTTTACGCCTGCCGTCAGACCGGTTTCGCAATGCTTTGC
>JBJFAQ010000278.1:0-2200 GCA_051887995.1 Eubacteriales bacterium | reverse complement strand
CAATCACCTGCTATATTGACGGTGAGGTTGCAGGCAACTGTGAAATCAGCTTCATGAGCGGAATTAAAAAATCACACCGCGCAGTCATTGGTATTGCAATTCTCAGGGATTACTGGAATCTCGGTATCGGCTCTGCAATGTTCGAGGAGCTTGTCGCTGCGGCACAGAAACGAGGTATCGAGATTATGGAGCTTGAGTTTATCGAGGGTAACGAACGTGCGAAGCATTTGTATGAGAATTTCGGTTTCCGCGTTGTTTCCGAACGGCCGAATGCTATCAAACTCAAAGACGGTACTTACCTGAGTGAGATTTATATGCAGAAATATTTATAAAATAAAAGACAGGATTGTTTTGCGACAACCCTGCCCTGTTTTTTCACCCGACATGAGGGAGAACAGTTTCCGGTGGGCAAAATTCCGTGCTTACTGACAAAAAAGCACATATATGAAAGGGGAGGGCGCTCAGCCGGCGCTTCCCGCCCGGTAAAGGCAATTTCAAATAATAAGCTAAAAAACTAATAAAATGTATAAAAAGTATGTACTTTTAAAAAAAGATATGCTATAATATATAAAATAAAATATTATAATGGGTGTAATATGCGGAATATTGTCTGCGTACAATATACCGTATCAAATTGCAAAGGATATTTTAACATGGACAAAAACGGAAAGGACAAGAGGCCTTTCGGCGCTGACTCCGCGCCACATGACAGAGCACAAAAGAATAATTATTCTTCAACAAATAAAAACAAAAAATACTCTTCGGGAAAGCCTTATCAGAAGAACGGTAAAGGACCGAGAACAGAAAAAGCTGCCGGAGATACCGCCGAAATCAAAACCATAGCGGATAATGAATATATTCCTTTCGGAAACGAATACGACGATGACGATATCATCCCGATCGATTCCGAATATAAATCTTACGGCAAAAACGGTTTTGCGGAAAAAAAGAGGTACGGCTCAAATTCTCGTGACAGACGTCAGGAAAAGAGCAATACCCAAAGACGCGAAAGCGAAGGAATGCCCGGTGCGGTCGTCGGAAGAAACGCTGTCAGAGAGCTTCTCAAAAGCGGAAGAAGTATTGACAAGCTATATGTCAAGACAGGCGTTCGCGAAGGCTCGATAGTAGTTATAGTAGCGGAGGCTGTCAACAGGAAAATACCGATAGTCGAAGCGTCTGCGGAGAAGCTTGACCTTCTTGCAGGCGGACCTCACCATCAGGGAGTCGTTGCGCTTGCGGCAGAAAAGCAGTACACCGACATCGAAACGATTCTCAAAACCGCAAAGGATAGAGGCGAAACGCCGCTCGTTGTTATTGCCGACGGCATCGAAGACCCTCAGAATCTCGGTGCGCTGATAAGATGTGCCGAGTGTGCGGGCGCACATGGGATAATCATTCCGAAGCGCCGTGCTTCGGGACTTACACCGATAGTAACAAAGGCTTCCGCAGGGGCGATTGAGCATATGAACATCGCCAGAGTATCAAACCTTGCCGACGCAATAGAAAAGCTCAAAAAAGCAGGCCTGTGGGTGTTTGCGGCAGAGGCTGGAGGAACTCCGTACTATGAAACCGATTTCAATGTACCCGCTGCCGTTGTGCTCGGAAGCGAAGGCTTCGGAGTCGGAAAGCTTTTGAAAGAAAGAGCTGATTTCACAGTGTCGATACCAATGTACGGACAGGTTAATTCGCTAAATGTTTCTACCGCGGCTTCGGTAATACTGTGCCACGCGGCAAGGATGCAAAGAGAGGGAAAAAACTGATTAACGAATCAACGGTTTTTTGCTTGTAAATGAGTCTATCGATTTGTTACGGAAAGGCATCTCGATAATAAGAAAGGGATAAATCATGATGGATAACAACAGAGGCGGCTCTGATGAGCTCGATATACAGGCATTACTTGATAAATATCTGCCTGAAGAAGATGCGGATAATTCGGAAATTCCGAATATACAGGAAGCACAAACAGCCGACTTTGCCGAAGAGAGAAATGACAGTACCGAAAAGTCTCTCGCCGATGCTGAGCAGATAACGGAAGATGAAAGCGCTTCATATGAGCATGAAAACGCTTTTGCCGTCAGCGAAGAGAAGGAACACATCAAGTCGGAGAATACCGCCGAAAAAGAGGCGGCTTCCGACAGTAACGGAGCAACCGTTTTTGATACGGACGAGAACGACAGATTCTTCATGGATGACGAGACGC
>JBJFAQ010000277.1:0-9873 GCA_051887995.1 Eubacteriales bacterium | reverse complement strand
TGTAAACGTGTCCGTTCGGTCTTTGGCATGCGCCTTTACCTCAAAGACACACTGGAAGTCCGTTTCGGATGAAGGCTTTGCCTCAATTTCGCAGGAAATATAGTCTCCTCTGACCTTCAGCATGTCATCCTTTGTGTCTCCGACGCGTATGCTTCGGGCAAGGCAGACAGGTCCTGCCATAACGCGGCTGCACGCGCCGTGAACCATGTATTCCGGCGAAACATATCCGATTTCCGTAGGCGAAAGAGTAAATCGCCTCTTGTGAACGTCGGATTCGCCCTCGGGCTCTTTCATTTCATGCTCAAATCCGACAATACGCGGATTTATGTCAAAAACAAGGCTGAATTTTTCCTGTTTTTCCGCAGGAATGAGGCAATATCCGTCTTCCGAGGAAATTTTCTCGCCGTCAAGCAGTATAAAACGGCAGAAATCCGGCTTTCTGACATACACCTTTTCCGCTCCGACAGTCTCGATATAAACCTTTCCGTCAGAAAGGTATGTTCCGCCGATTTTTACGCTCACATCGCCCGAAAGCTCATACGGTGTGAAGAAATTTATGTAGATTTCTCCGCCTTTTCTCATCACCGCACACTCGGCAAAATTCATCATGCCGCGCGGCATGTTGTTTACACAGCAATGGTTGTTCGGAAGCGGCAAAGGTCCGGGCTGAGGCGGAGCAGGCTGATGCTTTGCCTCGCTTCTCAGTATGCGGAAGCCCCATTTTGCGTCAAACGTAAGGCTCGCAAGCAGCGGATTGTAGCATATAAGCTCGGCTATATCCATATACCGCTTTTCACCGCTCAGCGCATACAGCTCATAGACGACACGCATAAGATGAATCACGTCGCACGGCTCGCTTGCCGAATTTATATAGTCTCCGCCGGAAAGAAACTGGTCGTTGAATCCGACGCTGAAAAACGAATTGCGCTCGTATTTCCAGAGCAGGTCAAAAATGTTTCTGACCGCCTCATAGTATCGCTCGTTTCCCGTCACACGGTAAAGCTCAAGCAGTCCGTCAAGGCAGGACATCATCTCGTAAGCCTTTGCCCATTTTTCGGGCTTATCGTACCACTCGTAAACCGGCTTGCCCGAAAAAGCATTGCGAATCAGATTCGGAGCTTTTCCGCTCGGGTCGTCCCACGCGTCCGCGATTTCATGTGCAAAGCCGAGATATTTTTCATCTCCCGTTATGCGGTAAAGAATCAGCACAGGTTTTAGAATCGAAGCGCTCGGCATGCCGACAAAAGTGCCGGTATCCGCAATGGATATCCCGTTATCATGCAGCTCGCCGATGAGGTGGTCAAGAAATTTGACCGCCGCATCGAGTATAGGCTTTTCCGAGAGCAGCAGATATGCCTCGGTAAGACCCCAAAGAGTATATTTGCGGCACCAGATGTTCCAGTTCCAGCGGCAGTTCGATCCTAAACAGGCGTAGCCTTCCTCCTCGCTGCACATAAACACATTGAGAGAATTTTTGTATGTGCCTATGTATCCGTTTTCATCTGCAGTGGACATCAGGCTGTATACACCATTGCGAATGAATTTTTTCAGTTCCTCGTCCTTCGTATAGCGGCAGACACGGCAGGCGCTTATCATGAGCTTGCCCCAAAATTCGCCCTGCCAGTAGCAAACCGCCTCATGGTCGTCTATTTTGGTGCGGAACGCGTTCTCAGCCCTTGCATATATCTCGGCTTTTGCAAAATCAGAGGTGATGCGGTTGTATATTTCACGGTCGATAAGATGTCCCGCATAGCCGCTCTCGTGAATTTCGGAAAGGTCAAACGGCTCAATTCTGTTTTTTACTTTATATTCTATTTTCATACTCGTTTTCATGTCAGGCAATTATCTCCCCCTTGGAATTGAAAAGCGGGAGCTTTTCAAGATATGTGATATCCTTTCGGTTCTGCGCATCGCCCTCGGCGAGAACCGTCATTTTGCCGACGATGTTTCCGCCCGCTTCCTCGACGAGCTTTTCGAGCGCGGCAAGAGACTCTCCGGTGGAAATAACATCGTCAACGATAAGGATTCGCTTCCCCTTCATCATCTCGGCCTCGACTACATCAAGATAGAGCTTCTGGTCAGCGTCGGTTGTAATGGAGCGCACATCGACTTCAAAAACTCCGGTCATATAAGCCTTTGCGTGCTTTCTTGCAACCACATAGCGCTTGTCGCCGTGCTGACGTGCCATTTCATGCGCAAGCGGAATGCCCTTTGCCTCAGCGGTAATAATGTAATCGTACTCGGGAGCGAGCTTCAGCAGTTCTCTCGCGCAGGCTTCGGAAAGCGGAGCGTCGCCCGTAAGGAGAAAGCCCGCGATATAAAGCTTGTCTGTAACCCGGCATATCGCAAGGTCACGCTCAAGTCCCGCAACCTTCATTTTATAAAAGTGATTCATAAAAATTTCCCTCTTTTCATGGAAAAAATACCGTTTTCGCCGCCAGACACCTCAAAAAAAATTTTGCCGCCGGGCTCAAAGCGATTTAATTATACATTCATTTTTACGCCGTGTCAAGGCAAAAAGACTTTTTTTGACAAAAAACGCGTCTTTCCGAATCAGTTTGCTTGTGCAAAAAACGAATACAGGTCTTTGAACTTCAGAGCTTTTCTTTATACCGTCATATTAAGGATTGTGTGTCAAAAAAGCCCTTTTTTGCGACAAAATGAACACTAAAAAGCGGCGCGGCATAAGCCGCACCGTTTTTTAGTGTTTTCAGACGCTGTGAACGCCAAGCTCTTTGTCGGCATTTGCCGCGTCTATATTGTATTTCTTCGCTTTGCGGTATTCAAAGAACTTGACTGCAACCTGTTCAAAGAGCGCGTAGGAAAGAACGTCCTCGTCCTGCTCTATGTACTGAGCGCATTTTGCACGCAGTTCGTCAAGCTCGGGCTTTAGCGCGTCGGCAGGACGGCTCGTTATCTGTTTCTCGTCGCCGATTATCTTCTTTACAAAGTCGGGATTGAGATCCATCGGGGTTTTTCCGTATTCGCCGCGAATAAGTCCCTTAAATTCCTTTGTAACCATTTTGTAGCGCTCGCCGCCGAGAACATTGAGCACAGCCTGTGTTCCGACAATCTGCGATGAGGGAGTTACAAGCGGAGGATTTCCGGCATCCGCGCGAACCTTCGGGATTTCATCAAGAACTGCGTCAAGCATTTCGGACTTGCCTGCTTGCTTAAGCTGAGAAACAAGGTTTGACAGCATGCCGCCGGGAACCTGATTTATAAGCGCGTTTACATTTACCTTCATAACCTTCGGGTCCATGAGCCCGTTTGCAAGGTACTTTTCGCGCAGCGCCGTAAAGTGCTTTGTTACCACATTCAGCTCGCCAAGGTCAAGACCCGTATCGTATTCTGTGCCTGCAAGCGACGCCACAAGGGACTCTGTCGGCATCTGGGACGTGCCCTGAGCCATCGGGGAGATAGCAGTGTCGACGATGTCAACGCCTGCCTCTATTGCCTTCATGACAGTCATGGAAGCAACGCCTGCCGTATAGTGCGTATGAAGCTGAATCGGGATTTTTACGGTCTCCTTCAACGCCTTGACAAGCTCGTATGCATCGTAAGGAAGCAGAAGTCCCGCCATGTCCTTTATGCAAATGGAGTCCGCGCCCATTTCCTCAAGCTGCTTTGCGTATTTTGTATAATATTCGGTCGTGTAGAACTTGACGTCGGCACCCTTAGGGTCTGTCGTGTAGCTGACAGCCGCCTGTACATGCCCGCCCTCTTTCTTTGTCGCGTCAATAGCGGTCTTTAAGTTTCTCGGGTCGTTCAGCGCGTCAAATATACGGATTATGTCAATTCCGTTTGCAATAGATTTCTGAACAAAGTATTCGACAACATCGTCGGAATAGTGACGGTAGCCGAGAATGTTCTGACCGCGGAAAAGCATCTGGAGCTTTGTATTCTTTACGCTGTCGCGGATAATACGGAGTCTCTGCCACGGGTCTTCGTTAAGAAAACGCAGGCAGGAATCAAAGGTAGCGCCTCCCCATGCTTCAAGGGAATGATAACCGATCTTGTCAAGCTGACCGAGAATCGGGAGCATCTCCTCTGTCGTCATTCTGGTTGCAATGAGCGACTGGTGAGAGTCTCTGAGCACTGTTTCTGTGATTTTTACTTTTGCCATTTATAAACACCTCTTATCTATGTTACATAAACCCGTTAAACCATGTAAGGAAGACTCCCGCGGCGACGGCAGAGCCGATAACGCCTGCAACATTCGGTCCCATGGCGTGCATGAGAAGGAAGTTGCCCGGATCTTCTTTCTGCCCCTGAATGTTCGCAACACGTGCCGCCATCGGAACGGCGGAAACGCCTGCTGAACCGATAAGGGGGTTTATCTGACCGTGGGTGAGGAAACACATGAGCTTCGCCGTAAGAAGACCGCCCATGGTTGAAACCGAGAAAGCGCAGAGACCGAGGACGATGATAAGCACCGTCTGGGCGCTGAGGAAGTTTGCCGCGTCGGCAGTTGCGCCGACGGTGATTCCGAGGAATATCGTAACGATATTCATAAGCTCGTTCTGAGCGGTTTTTGAAAGACGGTCTGTAACGCCGCATACGTTAAGAAGGTTGCCGAACATGAGACAGCCGACCAGAGGCGCGGCGTCCGGAACGATAAGGCACACAACGGCGGTTACAAGAATCGGGAAAATGATTTTTTCGGTCTTTGTAACGGTTCTAAGGGTCGTCATGCGTATTTTTCGTTCTTTTTTGGTTGTAAGCAGCTTCATAAACGGCGGCTGTATCATAGGAATCAGCGCCATATAGCTGTACGCCGCAATGGCGATAGCGCCGAGAAGGTGCGGTGCAAGCGTTTTGGTTACAAGAATCGCCGTCGGCCCATCCGCGCCTCCGATAATACCGATGGCGGCGGCCTCAAGCTGAGTGAACGCACCGGAAAGTACCGCGCCGTCAAAGGCAACAAATACTCCGAGCTGAGCGCCCGCGCCTATAATAAGGCTCTTCGGGTTTGCAATAAGGGGCGAGAAGTCCGTCATAGCGCCGATACCGATAAATATGAGCGACGGATATATGCCGAGCTTTACGCCGAGGTACAAAAGGTCAAGCAGACCTCCTTTTTCGACTATCTGCTGAATATTCAGCTTTGCGGTCGGGTCGTCCGGGTTTATAAACAGCTCCATATGGAACATGTTCGCGCCCGGAAGATTTGTAAGAAGCATACCTATTGCAATCGGAAGCAGAAGCAGCGGCTCAAAGCCCTTGACAATTGCAAGGTATACAAGTATGCATACAATCGCATACATGATCAGTGTTTTCCAGAAATCGGGCGTCTGCGCAAGACGGTATATACCGGTAGACTGGAAAAATTCACCGATGCTGTTTAACATTTCTGCCATTTGATCGAATCACCCTTTCTTACTTAAAATAAAATCGGGAGAATCATCAGTTCATGGAAACCAGAACGTCGTCGGTAGCGACGGTATCGCCCTGCTTTACGGCAACTGACGCAATAGTTCCGTCAGCGGGAGCTTTAATGTCATTTTCCATTTTCATTGCCTCAAGAACAACAAGAACATCGCCCTGCTTTACGGCGTCGCCCGGCTTTACGTTTACCTTCATGATGTTGCCCTGCATAGGAGCTTTGACTGTCGTTGCACCTGCCGGAGCTGCCTTCGGTGCTGCTTTCGGAGCAGCCTTCGGTGCTGCTACCGGTGCGGTTGCGGCTACCGCGGGAGCGGAAACCTCGCCGACTTCTTCAACCTCTACCTCATAGAGAACGCCGTTTACGGTAACATTATATTTTTTCATTTTAGTATACCCCTCTTATAGATTATTTTTGATTCCACGGCTGTGCTTTTCCGCCGCGTTTGAAAGATACTACGCGGAAACCGCCATGGTTTCCTTCCGCCGCTCTCTGTGCGGATATTGCCGCGATGATGGCGGCAACGATTTCACCGTCGTCTGTCTGCACAGGCTCCGGTTCGGGAGCTTTCTCTGCCGGAATCGGCTCGGCCTTTTTCTGCTTTGCAGGATCTTTGTAGAAAATCAGCTTGAAAATCGAAAGTACAAGCCAAATCGTTGCAAGCACTCCGAATATGATGACAAGTCCGATGAGAGTGCGCTCAAGGCAGTACGCCGCGCGCTCTCCGAAGGTCATCGTCGTTGTAAGCTGCTCGCTTTTGCCGTCCGAGGCTCTTGTAATGTACTCGGCGACACTCAAAAGCATATTACTTGTCATAATTTATTCCTCCTGTCAGAGGGGAAGTACGGCGTGGCGTCTTTCGGGATAAATCTCCGACTTTGACGCGAGCATGGAAAGCGCCGCACAGATTCTCATACGAAGCTCAGAGCTTTCAATGATATCGTCTATCTCGCCCTTTTCCGCCGCATCGACAGGCGAAGCACACATTTCCGTCCACTGAGCCTCAAGCTCCGCTCTCGATTCCCTGCTGTCCACCTTGTCGTTCCAGACAAAGGCGACCGCAGACTCCGGAGGAAGCACGCTTATTGCGGCTCTGCCGAGTGCAAACGCAACATCTGCGCCGACCGACTTTGAGCCGAGAAGCGTATACGCGGCTCCGTATGCCTTTCCGAGAACAACCGTTACCTTTGCGTTTTCGGAAGAGGTGTATGCCATCGCAAGTCTTGCAAGCTCTGAAGCATAGGGCGCGTTTTCGGCTTTTTCTGAAATATCAAGGCCCTTTGAGTCAACAAGCGTAAGCACCGGAATATTGAAGCTGTCGCACATTGAGACAAACTTTGCCGCTTTTCTCGCCGCTCCTACCGTGAGCACGCCGCCGTTTTCGCTCGGCTGACTTGCAACAACGCCCGTAACAATACCGCCGAAAGCGGAAAGTCCGACGATAATTTCCGGAGCAAAGCCCGAATAAAGCTCTGTGAATCTGCATCCGTCCCCGATGAGGTCGAGAACGTCCTTCATATTGTATGTATCCTCGGAGAGAACAGCGTCAAGCTCAACCGTACGGTTAAGGTCGTCCGAGTTTTCCGTCTCGCTTATGCCCTCGGCATTGTTTGACGGAAACAAAGCGACAAGCTCTCTTGCAGCGGAGTATGCCGATGCTTCGTCCTCCGAGACGATTGCGGCAAGTCCGTTTGCCGAGGCGGCTTCCGCGCCTCCCGTTTTGTCACCGAGAAGGAACGGAGAGTTCACATACAGGCTTGTTTTGTCCTTCACCGCGATAACGGCGTCGAACATTGCGGCAATAGCGGCGGCAGAACCTGCGCACACGCCCGGAATAACGGCTATCTGCGGAATTACGCCCGACGCGTCGGAAACGCACTTCATCACCTGACCGTAGCCGGCAAGAGCCGAAACTCCGTCATAAATGACAGCGCCGCAGCTGTCAAAGATTCCTATAACCGGTGCGCCGTTCTTTATCGCCGCGGTATAGAGATCGGCGATTTTCTTTGCATGAAGCTCGTCGAAAGCTCCCTTCATGCGTGAGCTGTCCTGCGAGAAAGCAAACGCCAGCTTCCCGCCGACAGCACCGTAGCCGCAGATGACGCCCTCAAATTCATTTTCGTTCTGTTTGCGGCGAACGTAAGCGCCCATTTCGGCGAAGGTTCCCTCGTCAAAAAGCGCTTCTATTCTTGTACGCGCGCAAAAACCGTTCTTTGAAGCGGCGGCAGAAGCGGTGTCAATGTCTCTGAGCATATCCTTCAGCTTTTCAGCCGTAGCCGCTCTTACATCCTTCTTGGACAGCTTCGCAGAATTAACATTTCCGTCCATATTTCTCCTCCATATATGTAAAAAAATGTAAATCAAATCAATTTCAGGAAAGCAAAACCCTTCTCCCCCGATTTTAACAAATTTTATCACAAAACGTTCACTTTGTCAATATATTCCCTAATATTTTCATTCTGTTAACACTATTTTTACTTTAAAGTGTAAAAAACAGCTATCAAGCATAAAAAAGGAAGAGCGGCAAAGTCAAAATGAAAATTTCAGCCTCGCTTCCGCAAATCCGTTGCCGGCAGAAAGAAAAGCAGAGGTATTTCGTTATCGGAGTTCTATGCCAAAAGCCGAAAACATCAATCTCGTCCGCCCGTTTCTTTTAGAAATCGGTAGATTTTTTTCTGTTTTTGTGATATACTCTGTTTAAAACACTTGCAAATCAAAAATCGGGAGAAACTGAAATGAACAAAAACGTAAGCTGGGAAAAGAACGGTTTTATAATAAGACCCGCTACGACGTCCGACGCGGAGAACTATTTTTCGCAGAATTATAATCCTTTAGATAAAGAAGCGGCGCGGCTTACCGGCTGCAAGGAGAATTTTACAAAAGAAGAAGTAATTTCGTTTTTCTTAAAATCTCTTGAAGATGAAAACAGATATTTCTTCTTGATTATTGCGCCCGACGGACGCATCATCGGGGAGAGCGTCATAAATGAGATTGACATGGATTTGCGGCGCGCGAATTTCCGCATTGTGATTTTTCATGCAGCAGACAGAGGGCAAGGAATCGGCACGTGGACTGTGGAAACGACCCGTGATTTTGCATTTGAGGTGCTGAAGCTGCACCGTTTGGAGCTTGATGTGTTCTCTTTTAATCAAAGAGCGGAAAAAGCGTATATGAAAGCCGGATTCAAAAGAGAAGGCGTACTGCGCGATGCGGTAAAGGACGGAGATGAATACGCCGATGATATTCTCATGGCAATACTTGAAAATGAATGGGGAAATATAAAGAATCCGACCTGACAAAGCACCGCGGCGCTTGACGCCCCTTATATATAGAAAAAGCATCCGCACCTTTAAAAAGATACGGATGCTTTTATATTTTACTCGCGCCGTGCCGAATAATATACGCTCGGCGTTTGTATTATTACAGATCGCAGTTTTCGCAGTTGTGAAAGACTTCCGTAATGTCGTCGTTGTCGTCAAGGTACTCAAGCAGAAGATTCATGTGCTTTATGTCGTCCTCATTCTCAAGCGTTACGTAATTTGACGGTATCATGCTCTTTTCAGCGCTCTCAATGGCATAACCGGCATTTTCAAGCGCCTCGCGCACTGCGTCAAGGTCGTCCTTTTCGGTGTAGATTTCAAAGCACTCGTCATCGGCGACAAAATCCGATGCACCGGCTTCAAGAGAAGCCTCCATAAGCGCGTCCTCGTCCACGTCCTCGCGCAAAATTATGATAACACCCTTTTCTTCAAACAAATATCCAACGCATCCCGTCTGACCGAGATTGCCGCCGAATTTATCAAAATAATGGCGAACGTCCGAGGCGGTTCTGTTGCGGTTGTCAGTCGTTGTATTGACAAGCACTGCAACTCCGCCGGGGCCGTAACCCTCGTAACGGATTTCCTCGTATTCAACATCGGTCTGTCCCGCCGCTTTCTTTATTGTTCTTTCAATATTGTCGTTCGGGACGTTGTTTGCCTTTGCCTTTGCGATGAGGTCGCGGAGCTTTGAGTTCGACGCCGGATCTGCGCCGCCCGCCTTTATGGCGATGACCATTTCTTTGCCTATTTTCGTAAAGACCTTCGCCTTTTGCGCGTCGGTTTTTTCTTTCTTATGTTTAATATTGTTCCATTTACTGTGTCCTGACATTTTTATATCCAGCCTTTCGTTAGATAAACTTAAATTTTTTCGGTTTTCTTAAGGCAAATAAGACCAAACGCGTTTCCGAGCACGGTCTGAGCCGCCTTTACGAGGCGCAGGCGCGTGTTTCTCACTCTTTCGTCCTCAGCGCCGAGTATCTGGCAGTTGTGGTAGAACTGGTTGAACGCTACCGCAACGTCGAGAATATATCTTGTGATGATGGAAGGCTCATATTCCGCTATTGCATCGACAACCTTCTCTTCAAACCGCGCAAACGTCTTTATCAGCGTGCGCTCCTCGTCGCATGTGATGCAGTCCTCACCATCTGCGGGAGAAGCCTTCGAGAG
>JBJFAQ010000276.1:0-2214 GCA_051887995.1 Eubacteriales bacterium | reverse complement strand
AGAAAATCGGGTACGACGATTTCGGTGAGGTCGGAAACTTCACTTTTGAAATGGCAGATTACAGATAAAAAGAGCTCCCGTCGGCGGCGGGAGCTCTTTTTCATGTTTTAATTAAATCTTTCGTCCCAAAGCTGAAGCCCTTCGATGTATTGAAGTTCCACTGCTGGAACGTAATAGGCTCCGAAGCAGTGAAGGCCGTTTTCCTGCGTCTGATCAGGAAGGTCAACATAGAAACGGTAATAAGGCATCCATACGTTGTCTGACCCTCCGACGCGGTAAACCAGTTCCACGCCGGCAATGTGTTTTTCGCCCGGAAACTCGTAGGGTACGGTGGTGAGGTATCCACCGTCAATGAGCAGTTCTTGCGCTTCTTGGACAGATATAATGGGGTAGTCTCCGACTTTTTCTGCGCAGGACATATAGTCATAGACGCGTATTAACATGAGATTTCCGCTGTCATTCGGCGCTATCTGGACGTAGCTGAAAAAGTAACTGAGCATATCGTCAAGGTTATCGCCTGAAGAATCATAAACACGGTAATACCGGATAAATTCTCCGCTAAAGCTGTAATCGCCACCTGTGACGGCCAAAGGCTCCGAAAGGCCGATATAATCTCTGTACGTTTCGCAGATATAGTCTATCACTTCCATGGCTTCACTGTCGGAGGTGCCGGTATGGGTAAAATTGTATTTTTCAGGAAGCGCTAGCCCGTCATTGTATCTGTTCTCTTTTGTTCCGAAGTAAGCAACGACCGAGCCGTCCGCTTCCACCCGTATTCTGACAGTATCTGTCTCAGCTTCTGCCGAGTAGAGGGTGTCGCGGAGAACAAAACCGCTGAAACCTTCCGTAAAGTCTCCAACCATTTCGTATTCAACATCCGTAACCTCAACGCCGAGGGATTCGCCGGCGGCATGGAGCTTTTCGAGCATGGCTTCCTTGCCGATTCCGGGGCAGGGGATCCCGAATTTCGTAAAGGAGCTATTTATATAGACTGGCATGGTCTCTGGATTCCAGCTCTCGTCCCAGGGATTGCCGTTTTCCAGCTCGTCAAAGTCATAGGCAAGATAGCCCTCAAAGCCCATGCTTCCGCTCATGCCTTTTTCCACCGTCAATATTGGCAGGCTTGTATCTATCGGCGCATCATTTATATTTGCTCTTTCTGTCATAATCCTGAATCCGGCGTATCCCGCAACACAGACGCAGGCCGCCGCTGCCGCCCATTTCAGAAAGGGCGTTTTTCTCTTTTTGCTTTTTCTCCGGCTGTCGGCCTCCGTTATAATATCATCGTCAATATAATTCATAGCTTCGCTGATTTTATCCGCTTTCATAATGTAAAACCCTCCTCTTCAAGGTGCTTTCTGAGCCCCAGCCTTGTGCGGTAAAGGACGTTTTTGGTCTTTGCTTCGCTGATGCCGAAATATGAGGCAATGTCTTTGACAGAATCCGCAAAATAGTACCGGCAGACAAAAATTTTGCGGCTTTCATCGGAAACGGAGCGGAGATACGAGCTTATGCTTTCGCCGAGAAGCCGTGCTTCGGCTTCTCCTTCCGGGGAATCGCTGCCGGAAACGCAGCCCTCAAGCTCGGAAAGGGATACGGAATATTCCGAAGCCTTTCTCTTTTCGCTGTGTTTTCTGCGGAAAGCATCTATGGAGATTTGCCTGGTGATTTTTCCGAGATAGGCGGAAAGCGCCGTCGGCCTGTTTTCCGGCATTGTGTTCCAGGCTTTGAGATATGTGTCACTGACGCACTCTCTGCTGTCCTCGGGGTCGGCTAGAATGTTGTAAGCTATTTTTGAAAGGTATTTGCCGTATTTTCTTTCGGTTTCGGAAATGGCAGTTTCGTCCCGTTTCCAATAAAGCTCCACAATGCTGAGATCCTCCAAGGTTTTTACCTCCTTTTGTCGGTTTAAAGGCGCCTTCATTTATAATTAACGCAAAAAAATACTTTTGGTTTCAAAAAAATCCCGCCAAAGGCGGGATTTTTTTATCGTACAAAGAAATGTCCGAGTCTTTTTTTGTTGTTGACAATGCGCATTATGTACCCTGAAACGAAAACTATCAGCGAGATGATAGCCATAATGTTTCCGAGGGCGATATTGCTGTCCATAAAAGTGGCAGAAAACCCGAAAATAATGAGGCCGACGCCAACTATGACGTCCGCTCGCGATTCGGTATCGCAACATTTGTTGTATTCGTTCATTTTTTTGGAGCT
>JBJFAQ010000275.1:0-9908 GCA_051887995.1 Eubacteriales bacterium | reverse complement strand
TAAATTAAACGACCCAACGTGGTCCGCATCGTTGAGAGGCGTGTTGGGTTCTGTTAATGCTATTATATGAAAAAAAGTAGCAAAAATCAACTAATTTTCGATTTTTATATACCCTATCGATGTTGTAAATCTGTGTAATCCCTATTTTCTTGAGCGTGTGCGTCACGGCCATTATAAAAAGTTGGTCAAAGCACTTTCAAAAAACCTGAAATCCCTTGGAATTCCAAGGGATTTCGTATTTGTCGTGATTATTCCCACTCAATTGTCCCCACTGGCTTTGGTGTCAGGTCGAACAGGACTCTGTTCACGCCTTCAACCTCGTGAGTGATTCTGTCAGTGATGTGCTGAAGCAGTGCAAACGGCACATCCTCAACAGTTGCAGTCATCGCATCCACAGTGTTCACCGCGCGGATGATGACAGGATATGCGAAAGTTCTGGCTCCGTCCTTTACGCCTACAGACTTGAAATCAGGCACAGCGGTGAAATAGTTAAGCTCTAAAACGAGTAAATTATGCAATTTTTTTGAAAACTATTGACAAGTCAATACTATGCGTAGTATAATATTACACGATGGGAGGTATAATATGGACGTACAGTTAAAACGCGGTCTTCTTGATGTCTGTGTTCTTGCCGCAATCAAAAACGAGGATTCCTATGGCTATCAGATTATAAAAGACATGAAGCCTTATGTGGAAATATCGGAATCAACGCTTTATCCGATTCTTCGGCGATTGGAGGCGGCAGAGCTTTTGACGGTTCAAACCGCTGAGCATAACGGAAGGCTCAGAAAATATTATCATATCACTCCGTTAGGCCAAAAACGCATAGAAGCATTTAAAGAAGAATGGAATGAGATTATGTCGATTTATAAGTTTGTTATCAGGGAGGAAGACAATCATGAATAAGCCCGAGTTTCTTTCTTTGCTACGAGATAAGTTATCCGGTTTGCCGAAAGAAGATATAGAAAGGTCGCTTGATTATTACAGTGAAATCATAGATGACCGCATGGAGGACGGATTAACCGAGGAAGAGGCGGTCGAAGCAGTAGGATCAGCGGAAGAGGTCGCTTCGACGATTCTCAGGGAAACATCGCTGCCGAAATTGGTCAGGGCAAAAGTCAAACCTAACCGCGATTTGAAGATTTGGGAAATAATTCTTCTGATTCTAGGCTTCCCCTTATGGTTTCCGCTGCTTGCGGCGGCGCTTATCGTCATACTTGCTGTATACATAGTCATTTGGTCGGTTATCATAGCGCTGTATTCTGTCGATGTATCTTTTGCCGTAGGCGCTGTATCAGGTATTTTCGCTTTTTTTGCCTTGACTTTTACCGGGAATATAAGTTCCGGAACATTATTTTTGGGAGCAGGTCTTTTTTGCGCGGGAATAACGATCCTGATGTTCTTTGGCTTCAATCAGATAACCAAATGGGTTTTGATCCTCAGCAAAAAAATCTTGCAGGGTATTAAAGCTTGTATCGCCGGAAAGGAGGGCGCACATGAAAACTGCTAAAAAAGTTGCAATAATTGCCGCATCTGCACTCATTGCTGTCGGTCTTTTGATTTCTTTCGGGGCAATAATTGCTATGGACTTTGACTTTTCAGGCATGAACACTATAACGCCTGTAACAAATGCTTACTCTGTAAAAGAATCGTTTACAAACATAAATATCGAAGGTGCCGAATGTGATATTCGTTTGCTTGCCTCCGATGACGGCTTATGCAAAGTTTTATGTTCCGAAAGCGATAAAATTTCTCATTCCGTTGAGGTAAATAACAAGGCATTGTTTATTAAAAGAACGGATAACCGAAAATGGTATGAGCACATCGGTGTATACTGGGGCAAAATGGAAATTGCTGTTTACCTGCCTCAAAGCGACTATGAATATCTGTATGTCAAAAGCCTGAGCGGCAACATCGAAATTCCCGAAGGATTCAGTTTCGTAGAAGCCGATATACATAATACAAGCGGAGATATTTTCTTTTCGGCAAACACCGAAAATGATTTATCCGTAAAAAACGTGAGCGGAAAGCTGAGCGTCAGCAACTCAAGCCCGATACGGCTTGATGCCGAGTCAACAAGCGGTAATGTGACAATTTCTTCTGTGAAATCGGCGGCAGAGCTAAGCGTGAAAACCGTCAGCGGCGACATTGGGCTAAGAGATATTGAATGTAAGGATATATATGCGGAAAGCACAAGCGGAGATGTGGCTTTTTCAGATGTATATGCATCGGAGAAAATTCGCATAGGTAATGTAAGCGGTCAAATAGGGTTATACGGATGTGATGCGTCCTCTCTTTGGATTAATACCACAAGCGGAGACGTTTCGGGAACTCTCCTTACGGAAAAAATCTTCATTGCAGAAAGCGTCAGCGGTAACATTTCGGTGCCGTATTCCGGTACGGGAGGGAAGTGCGAAATAAAGACCACAAGCGGCAATATTAAGATAACATTGAAGCAATAAATCAAGCAAAAAGACGGTCTCGCGCTTTGCGCAAGACCGTCTTTTTCTCTGTCTTAAATTATTTTTTTAAGTTTTCGATATAGGAAGCTATATCGCCGACAGTATTGAACTTGTGAATGTCATCGTCGGGGAATTGAATGTCAAATTCTTCCTCACAGCGCATTGCAAGGTCCATAAGCTCAACGGAATTGATGCCGAGATCCTGTGAAAGCTCGCTTTCCGGCTTGATGTCGGATTCTTTGATGTCAAATTCATCAACAAGCATTGCTTTTATTTTTTCAAACATGGGTAAATACCTCCAAGATATTAGAGCCGCGTGGCGGCAAAATTTATTTTAAACTATAAAGTTTACTTAATTTTGAAACGCTGAATTTTTTTCGACGTTGTTCTTTCAAACTCTTCTTTGCGTAGCTCTATGCGGCGTATCTGCTTGTAAGAGGGGAGCTTTTTGTTGACCTCATTTATCCGTTCTTTTATCATTTCATAAATTTCATCGTCGGTTTTTCCGCCGAGAAGCTCCATGTTCGGAACGGTTATTGCGGTTATCGCCGATTCTCCGGCTTCATTTTTTCTCTCCATAACCACGGATTCGGAAATAATCTCTATCGGAGCAATATATTCTTCAATTTCCTCAGGGAATACATTTTTGCCGTTTGAGAGAATAATAACGTTCTTCTTGCGACCGGTAATATATATATATCCATCCTTGTCCATTTTACCGATGTCGCCCGTTCTGAACCAGCCGTCCTCCGTAAAGGCGGCTGCGGTGGATTCAGGGTCTTTGTAGTATCCCATCATAACGTTGTCGCCCTTTACGAGTATCTCACCGGTTTCCTCGCCCTCGTCCTTATCGATTGAGACCGTGCAACCGTAAACAGGCTGTCCCACAGAGTGAAAACGCACTTTTCCGGGAGAATTGACAGCAACAAGAGGCGCACACTCGGTAATTCCGTAGCCTTCAAGCACTGTAATTCCAAAAGCATAAAAGTCTTTTATGAGCTGAGGACTCAGCGGAGCGCCGCCGCAGACGATACTTTTGAGATTTCCGCCGAGCGAGTCAATGATTTCCTTGAACATTTTTTTGCGAATATCAATACCTGTTGCAAGAAGCACATTGTCAAAGCTTATGGCAAATCGGAGAATCTTGTCAATTCCTTTTTTCTTGGCTTCTGCCCAGATACGTTTGTGAATCGTTTCGACAAACAGCGGAACAAGCATCAGAGCATTTGGCTTATATGTGCTGAAGCTTTTAAGAACATGCTTAAGCGTGTCGTTGATATATATCTGTGCTCCGAGATTCATGATGGCGAGATGCCCGCAGGTAAGCTCATACGTGTGATGAGGAGGGAGCACCGAAACAAAGGTGTTTCGGTCGTCATATGACATCGAAAGGCAGGACGCATTTGTTGCGGCGGTGAGGTTTTTCATCGAGAGCATAACGCCCTTGGCAGTTCCCGTCGAGCCCGAGGTGAAAATGATGGCAGCCATTTTTTCCATGTCGATTTCATAATCGAGATATGAAGTGTTGCCGGCATCAAGCTCTTTCTTGCCGAGTGCAATCAGTTCTTCCATTGTCATATTTTTGTCGTCTGAGACGAAATCACTGCCAGGATGAATGGCAACAAACATGCGAACATTTGGAAGAAGAGGCTTCATTTCCGCAATTTTATCGTTGAGTTTTTCGGTATAAACGACGGTTTCAACCTCGGCATGCTTCATAAAGTATGCGGTCTGCTCATTTGAAAGGTCGGGGTCTATCGGAACAATGTAATTTCCTCCGTTGACAACTCCAAGATAAGTTGCAATATACTGAGGATGCGTGTGTCCGATAACCGAGACGCCTTTTTCCATGAGACCGAGCTTTGTAAGCGCTGTTCCGATGTATACCGTTTCATCGTAAAGACGCTTGAAAGAGTATTCGGAATATGAATCCCCGTTTTTGTAAAGGTAAAGGGCTTTGTCTCCGAAAAGTTCG
The DNA here is from genome assembly GCA_051887995.1 of Eubacteriales bacterium. Taxonomy (GTDB): domain Bacteria; phylum Bacillota; class Clostridia; order Oscillospirales; family CAG-272; genus SIG710. Next base: position 5,471 of record JBJFAQ010000275.1, on the reverse strand, counting down.
GCGTCTGATATAACGAGATCACGCAGATCCGTTATCACCTTCGGTCGTCTGGCGCCCTTCAGATTATTTACCATTCTCATTATTTTGCTCCGTTTTTGTAATTATTATTTATTGCAAAATTTAATAACTGCTATATTGTACCACAAAGTAGCGCTTGTGTCAAGTGATTGAATGGAAATATAGGTATTTTTTTTAAAACAATGCAGGGGGGAGCTTCCGGGCAAAAATGAGAAAGAGGTAATTTTTCACCTGTTTCTGTCAGCCCATTCGGACATTTTGAGCATGCCGTCGCGGCTTCCTGAAACAAACAGTATGTCTCCGTTTCTGAAGCAGTAGTCTGGCAGTACGTTCTCGGTTACATTGCCGCTGTTTTCAATGGCGATGATATTAAGCCCGAATTTTTTTCTGAGGCCGATGTCAAGTACGCTTTTTCCGACCATGCAGGAGGGAACGAGCATCTTTGATATGTTGATTTTTTCACTGAGCTGAATGTAGTCAAGCACTTTTTCGGCTTCAAGACGGTTTGCAAGTCTTATTGCCATATCTTTTTCGGGGTATACTACCTGCGCGCCGAGCTTTTCGAGAATTTCTCCGTGCTCGGCGCTTTTTGCCTTTGAAATGACGACCGGAATCCCCATTCCGACAAGGTGAAGCGTAGCCAGAATCGACGTGTCGAGCTCTTCTCCGATGCAGACGACTGCCACGTCGCAGTTTTGTATTCCCGTTTCTTCGAGAGATTTCCTGTCAATATTTTTTATAACCATTGCGTTTTCGGTTATACTGCGAAATTCACTTATTTTATCCTCGTCGCGGTCAAGCACAAGCAGTTCCGCTCCGCATTCGGCAAGCTCGGTCGCAAGCGCGCTTCCGAATCTGCCGAGCCCGACAATGCCGTAGAACATTTTTTCTTTCTTTTGTTTAATTAACATTGTTTACTCCTTATCCTATTGCGATATTTCCGTCAGGGTACCCGACGCGTTCTTTTTCGCCGAAATGCCAAAGCGTAGCGACGGTTAAAGGTCCGAGCCTGCCTATATACATAATGATAATTAACAGTATTTTTGATGCGATTCCGAGAGACGGGGTTATTCCCATTGAAAGTCCGACTGTTGCGAATGCACTTGTGACTTCAAACATTACCTCGGGAAGCTGAAGCTCTGGCTCAAAGAGCGACATAAAGAAAGAACCGGTAAGAATTACCGAAATACCGATAAAGGCAATGACGGCAGCCTTCCGAAAGGCAGTTTTCGGTACGGAATAGTGAAATGCCCTCTCCGATTTGTTTGTGGCGGCAGACTTTACTCCCTGAAGCAGGACAAAAAACGTGCTTGTTTTAATACCGCCGCCGGTTGAGCCGGGCGACGAGCCTATAAACATAAGAATGATCATTACGATAATTCCGCAGCCAGAAAGCTCCCCGAGAGGATAGGTTGCAAATCCTGCGGTTCTTGCCGACACACTCTGAAAAAACGCACCGAGCCATGAGATGTTTTCGGTGAGCTTTAAAAGAAGCGCTCCCAAGACAATCAAAACTCCGCTGACAGACAGTACGACCTTTGAGTGCATGGAGAGCTTTTTCCATCTGAATTTTGACGCAAACAGTTCTCTTATAACAAGAAATCCGATTCCGCCGAAGAAGACAAGCACGCATGTGATGAGATTAAGCGCGATATTGTCTTTGTAAGGAAGCATATTCTGAAAATTTCCGAGAATATCAAAGCCTGAGTTGTTGAACGCGGCTACCGAATGAAAAATACTTATTCCTGCGGCTGCAAGCGGGGAATAGTCGCGCAGGAAAACAAAGAAGCTGAGAACTGCTCCCGCAAGCTCGAAAACAAGCGCGGTAACAAATACGCTTCTGAGAAACCGGATAACACCTTTGCCCGAATCAAGATTCATTGATTCGCGCACAAGAGTTCTTTCCTTCATATTAAGCCTTTTCCCTATGATGAGCATGATTCCCGCGCCTATCGACGCAACTCCAAGCCCTCCGATTTGTATAAGGACAAGCAAAACGATTTGTCCGAATACCGTGAACGTATCTCCTGTGTCAACAGTGACAAGACCCGTTACGCAGACGGCGCTTGCGGAAGTAAAAAGGGAATCAATATATTTAAGCTGTACTCCGTCCCGTGTGCTGAACGGAAGCATAAGCAAAAGAGAACCCACAAGGATAGTCAGCAGAAATCCGAGCGCGATTATTCTTGCGGGAGACTGTTTCTTTCTGATGCTTAGCATACCTTAGCATTTCACCTGCCTGTAAAACATTTCTTTTAGTATAATCCATTTGCCGTCACAAGTCAATATAAAATGTTAAAATACGGCAAAATGATGCCGAAAAACAGCCGCGCCGACTTTCATCGGCGCGGCTGTTTCAAAAAATATCATTTTTATATGTTTCCCGGCAGTATTATGCCGCATGCGATTTTCTCTCCCGAATTTCCTGACGGCTGAGTAGTGAAATCGTCCGGATTTTTGTGGATTATCACGGTTTTGCCGATAATCTCATTCACCGAAAATCTGTCTGTGAATACGGACATATACGCGTACCCGTGATTTCCGAAAAGCGGGGGAAGGTCTCCGGCGTGGTACGGGTGCATGCTTCCGTCCGGGTTGTAATGTCCGTCCGAATCCGCAAACGGGTCGGTTTCGTTTCCGCTGCAGCTCTCGCCGCTGTGGATATGAAAGCCGTATATGCAACTGCCGTTTTGCCTCTCGCACGGCAGACCGGACACCTCGGCACTGACAAACACGCCGTTTTTCATTTGTGTAAATCTGATATAGCCTTTGATGTCGGGATAGGCACTGCTGCCTGCAATTCTTGCAATAGCTACATGTTCTGATATGTTTCTGTTCATAAAAATACCTCCAAGGTCATTTTATGAAAACAGAGAACTTTGCGACATTGAATAAAATAAAAATTCCGAAGACAAATGTCTTCGGAATTTGGTGCGAGAGACGGGACTTGAACCCGTATGGTGTGAACCACACGCCCCTCAAACGTGCGCGTCTGCCAGTTCCGCCACTCTCGCATATCGTGATTGGCTATTGCCGCTCACAACATTGTCTATTATACACTTTTTTTGAATTTTGTCAAGTAGTTTTTTCAAAAAAGTGTATTTTTTTGTTTGCTGCTCAGTTTACTTCATCATCAACTTCCACTTCTTCAAAATCTTCCTTTGAAGCTCCGCAAAGAGGGCAGACCCAATCGCTCGGAATATCATCAAATTCCGTTCCGGGTTCGATGTTGTTCTCCGGATCACCTTCTTTTACGTCGTAAGCATAACCGCAAAGCTCGCAGACAAATTTTTTCATATAACCTCCATAATTTATTTGATGATGTATTAAAAACGTTATATATAATAAAACAAAGTTAAAAAATTGTCAATACCTTTTTTCAAAAACATCGCATTGCGCAAAAAGATTTGGCAACATAAAACAATAATTATGCAAATTTTCCGAAGAAAATATAAAGAAATACTTGACAAACCCAAATGCAGAGAGTATAATGCAAGTGTAATAGCACGACTAATACAGTTAGGAGCGTGAAAAATGAGCATTATAACAGTCGATGTGAAAAGCAGAGTTCCTATTTATGAGCAAATAATAGTTTCCGTAAAAAGCTCTGTTTTGAAAGGGCTGCTCAGCCCCGACGAGGGGCTGCCGTCGGTAAGGTCGCTTGCCGGGGAGCTTGCCATCAACCCAAACACGATTCAGAAGGCATATTCCGAGCTTGAGAGGCAGGGAATTGTCTATTCTGTTCCGGGCAGGGGAAGCTTTGTTGCGTCCGACACTTCAAATATTGAAGAGAGCCACAAGGCAGAGCTTCGCGGAAAGCTGCATGATCTTATCGCCGAGGCGATGGTGTGCGGCTTTACCGAAAGCGAGATTGCGGAAATTACAGCGTCAGCATGGAAGGAGAGCAAAAATGATTCAAATAAATAACGTATCAAAGTCGTATGGCGATATAAAATCGCTTCAGGGCATCACGGCGGCTATCGGAAGCGGCAGTATTTACGGTCTTATCGGCTCGAACGGAAGCGGAAAGTCAACGCTTCTCAGAATAATGTGCGGCATTATGCGACCGGACAGCGGAAGCGTTCGGTATGACGAAAAGGACATCTATGAAAATACCGCAGTAAAGGAAACAGTTGTGTATCTTTCGGACGAACAGTATTTTCTGCCGAACTCAACGCTTGACGAAATGGCGTCGATGTATGCGTCCGTTTACCCGGGATTTTCAAGGATAAGATACGCCGCGCTGCTTCGCCTTTTCGGTCTTGACGGTGGACGAAAGCTGTCGACCTTTTCAAAAGGAATGAAAAAGCAGTCGTCAATACTTCTTGCGCTTTCCTGCTACCCCAAATACCTGCTTTGTGACGAGACATTTGACGGCCTTGACCCCGTTATGCGACAGCTTGTCAAAAAGCTGCTTGCCGAAGAGGTGATAGAGCGTGGGCTGACGCCTGTTATTGCTTCTCACAATCTGCGCGAGATAGAGGATATCTGTGACCACATAGGTCTGCTTCACAAAGGCGGTATTCTCTTTGAGAGCGAGCTTGATTCGCTGAAACAGGAGATTCACGCCGTTCAGTATGTCTGCGATGAGGGAGTCGAGGCGGAGAATGTGCTGAAGGGCTTCCATAAAGTTTCGGAAAACAAGCGCGGAAATCTTATAACCGCAGTTGTACGCGGAGACAAGGACGAAATTGAAAACGCGCTTATGGGGGCGGAACTGCGCTATCATGAAATAATTCCGCTTACACTCGAAGAAATCTTTATTAGCGAAATGGAGGAAAGAGGCTATGACTACTCAAACGTCGTATTCTGAAAAGAGAGATATGAAATGGCGTTTCTTTCTCGGTGAACTGAAACGCTCATGGCCGAAAGCAGTATTTTACCTTATAATATTTATGCTTGCCATTCCGCTGCCGATACTTATAGGCGTCGTAAACGGTGATTTTACGGCAACTGACGCAAACGCGCTTCTCAAACATTCTTCAAAAATACAGTCTTTCCTTCAAGACACGTCTGCAATATGGACTTCATTTTCTATAATTGTAGCGTTTTTTGCCGGTATTTCCGGTCTCAATTATCTGCATAGCAAGGTAAGCTCCGACTATTATCACAGCCTGCCGCTCAAACGTGAGTCGTTATATGTGATAAAACTGTCGGTCGGATTTTTGGATTTTCTTGCCGCGCTTCTCATCGCGCTTCTGGTCACGCTTTTCATCTGTGAGACCGAGCCGCTTGCGGAAGGCTACGGAATACTGATAGCGGAAACGATATTCCGCAATTTCGGGTATGCCGTTCTTTCCTTTTTTGCCTCATATGCCGTGACAACGCTTGCAGGTATGCTCTGCGGAACAACGTCGATGCATATTGTAATGGTGCTGTATCTCAATTTTGCTGTTTTGGTGTACGCGCTTTCTTTTCTCGGAACAGCGGAGGTTTTCTTAAGCAACATTTAC
>JBJFAQ010000274.1:0-2224 GCA_051887995.1 Eubacteriales bacterium | reverse complement strand
CGGCGTTTGCAAACATGGGGATTTTAAGCACAAGTCCGTCATAAAATTTGTTTGCAAGCGCAGGATAATTGACAAAGCTATACGGATAGTTGTAACAAATGATGTCAAAGTCCTGCATGATTTTCATTTTATCCGCTTCCTTGTACACGCCGTATACATTTACATTGTCATACCGCTCGCAGTATTGCCGAAGCTCGTCAAGACCTTCGCCTCCGCCGTGAATGCGAAATTCAAACCGACTGTCACCGCCGAAAAAGTCAATCAGTTTTTTGTGATACTCTATTTCACGAAGCAGACCTATATATCCGATAACGATTTTTTCGCCGGGCTTCTTTTTGTGAACCTCATTTCTCCTTGACAAAAGAAAATCGTTTGAAAAATTATGTACCGTAATATAATCCTTCTTCTGTGTGAGGTATTTTTTGAATCCGGGAGAGGAAATGCAGGTGTATTTTGAACATTCAATGATTTTATTTATATACATGCTGTAAAGCTTAATATTTTCATAAGAGGTATCGCGGTAATCGAGTAAGAATTTGCCCTTATATTTTCTTATAAGCTCCGGTCCCAGAACAAATGCGGTCTGTGTGGTAAGAATAATCAGCTTATCATATTTCTTCTGTTTTATAATTCTGACGGCAAATCTGCGAAACCCGATAAAGGGTTTGATTTTTGACAGCTTGCCTGAATATCGGTTAAATTCTCCGGTATAGGTAAATATATTTTCACCTTTATATTCCGTCTCATTTTCTCTCTTCCAGTGAATAATATCATACTTTATACCATCAGCTTCAAAAACGTCTATATATTTTCTGATGTATGGAGTAAGCTCTGCCGCGTCAAGAAGTATTATTCCTATCATAATTATCAAATTCCGTTTCTGCTGACCAAAGCGTCAAATTCCGCCGCAGCTCTGCTGTTGTTCATTTTACTTTCGTAATGCTTTATATGCTCTCTGTCGTTTAAAACTTCAGAAAGTCTTTTTGCAATCTGCTTGTCGCTATTTTCGCAAACCCAGCCGATGCCCTTGTCACCGACAAGCTCATGTGCGGAGGTTGTTTCGGTTGTAAACACCGGAGTTCCGAAAAATTCCGCTTCTCCGAAAACCATCGGTGCCGCTTCGTGATAGGACGGTACAAGAACAATATCCGCGGTTTTGAAATATGGATACGGATTTTCCGTTTCACCGATGAGAACAATGCTGTCTGACAGCGCATATTGTTTAATCATTTCGTAAGCGGTGGAAAAGTCTGCTCCGCTTCCCGCGATTCTCCAGATAAAATCCGGACATTTTTCTCGTATTTCGGCGAAAATAGGAATCATCCTCAGAATCCCTTTTTCCCGAGACAATCTTGCAGCGGTAAAAATATTTATTTTGCTGTCAGTATACGGCACGGATTCCTTTTCGCTCATTTCCGCCATCAAACGGAAGTCATAGCAGTTATGTACGCAGTATGTTTTTTCGCTCATATCCGACATAACCTCAAGAAAGCGCGTTCTCACCCCTTCGGATACGCATGCAATACGGTCAAAGCGGCGGCAAAGCTTTCTGTTATATGGATTATTACCTTCATAGTTTTTAAAATCGCAGTGTATAAACGCGATTTTTAAATCCGCATGAACGGCATTTAACACAATTTCGTTGATTCCACCGTAAAATATCCTTTTTCCGCTGTTTTGCATATAGGAAACAGCGGCGTCATATTCTCCGTCAATGCGCTGTAAATGCGAAAGAAAACCAAATGCCGCGCCCGCACCGAAAATACGGCTGATAATCACAAAAAAACTGCGCAGCAGCATGCAAAAGAAGCCTTTTTCCTTTGCTTCGGACTGAGTCAGACCGAGTATCCTTGTAAAAAAATTACCATAAATGACATGAACGCTGTCGGGAATACAGCTATTCAGCTTACCCGATGCGGAGGCAAGAAAAAGGGTAACATCATACCTATCCTTTATCTCCTCAAGCAAATTTAGCAGAGATTTCTGTATGCCGCCGATGTGCATTTCGTTATTTGCAATAATAATCCTTTTTTTGGCAGTATTCATGCGTGCTGATTTTCCTTTTTTCTTTTACGTGGGAATTTTAATATGTAGCAAGACAGGCGGAGCAGTATTATGCTCCGCCGCCGTCTTTATCCGGAACGTTTTTATTGTCTTTGCCTTTGTCTTTCTTATTGTCCTCTCCGGCGCTTTCGCTTGCATACGCAGAATATTTCTTCATAAT
>JBJFAQ010000273.1:0-2225 GCA_051887995.1 Eubacteriales bacterium | reverse complement strand
TTTATACCAAAGGTGACTCATACCAATTGCCGCTGTGCTGCATAGTAAATAACGACAATAGCTTTATCCTTTGGTATAAAGGCTTCTTCTGTGGTGTGACAGATGTTGACCCAAAGAAAACAATAAGCTATGTTGAAATATTTGCCGTTTGACCATGAGAGAGAATTTTCAGTTTGTCGAACAGATGCAGGGCGCACTTCTATACGGGATAATCCCGTATGTGCGTTTTGCGTCACTGCATTCCTTGCGCCGATTGGCGTCCATCCTCTTAAGACAAAAGGCGTGACCACGAAGGTCACGCCTTTTGTTTATTTTACTGTCTTATTAACAGCGTCCGAATCCCGCGTGCTTTTGCTCGGCCTGCCGCGCCTTTGGCGCGGCAGCCACTTTTTTATTCGGTTATGGTTTACAGAACGTGGTCAGTCAACTCTCGTTGCATAAATTTCCATGTCGGAAATAATTCTGTCATATTCCTCTTGGTCAATAAAGCCCGACGCAAGATTGCTTTTCTGATTTTCAATAAATTCATTGCGGAACAAATCTTTGTCGATTGGGTACTCGTCTGCTCTTTCCCTTACCGTTTCCATATTGAGAGCTTCATTTGCCTCATATTGCGGTACATAATTCTCTCCGTCGCTCGACTCAAAAATTCCCTGAGTTGAGCCCAAAATTCTGTAATAGTCCTCATCTGTGTTGAACGAGCCGCCGTATCCGGGGTTGTAAAGGAACAGCAGATATTCACTGCCCTTCTTTATTTCAGGCGAAGGGGAGTAAATTTTCTTATCGCCGTTTACCTCGCCGCCGTCTGTTCTGACGACCACCTTATCTTTCTGCTCTCCCCTTAAGGTTTCGGAAACATTAAACACGTGTTCGGTATAAATTCTCTCGACGCCGTAAGAATTTTTTACGTAAAACGAATTTCCGTCATCTTCCGCGGTTGCGCGAACAATAAGAAGCGATTTTCTGAAAAGGTCATCTTCGGTTATCGAAACAAGAGACACGTCAGCTATTGCATATGTCCCGGTATCGGACTCCGCATCGTTTTCAGGTAATTTTTCATTCTTTTTCCCACACGAGGGAAGCAAAAAGAGCGACAGGACGCAGATGACAGCCAAAAACAGTGAAATTTTTTTCATAATCTATATCCTCCTTAAATTGAAGTGTAAATCAATCGTATAAAAGCGAAAGATGTAATAAATCAACAGAAACAAATATACGCTTCCTGATTCAAAAAACTTATTGTTTGTTCATTGGACTGTTCCCTCTTAAAACTAATATAAATATTTGTCTCCCCCCTCAGCCTATTTTACCATTTTTTCCCATTTTTGTCAATATATTTAATTTAAAATACGGAAATTTTCTCAAAAATGAATTTTATGGCTCAAAATTTCCATATAATCCCTTTACTTCTTCATTTCCAGATTTTGTGGGTTGAGGAATCAAGTTAAATCGTGTAAAATATACATAGTCCGTGTGCTTTTTGCCATTTTAGGAAAGAGCATAACGGTCAAAACATAAGGAAAGGAAGGTCTTTATGAAAAAGCACAATCTGATAATATTTCTTCTCATATCCGTTTTTGCACTTGCCCTTGCGCTCACATCATACGCTTACGCGGAGAATGCAGAGCTGCTTCCCGTTGCAATGACGCTTGACGGCGAGAGGACGGAGGCGGGCGCACTGCTGCAAAACGGCGTTACCTATGTCCCCCTGCGCTTCTTCTGCGCTCTCATGGGGCAAAATACCGTTACATGGGATTCTGAGACAAACACGGCAAATGTAAAAGCAACCGGACTTGACATCACAGCCGAAGTTGGAAGCAAATACCTTGTTGTAAACGACAGAATATTCTACTGTCCCGAGGGTATCAAGCTAAATTCCGGCGTGCTGTACGTACCGGTACGCGCCATCGCAAAGGCATACGGCGTTTCGGTCGAGTGGGAAAGCGGGACCGCGGGATACGCAGGCACAGTAGTCCTTACAAGCGGCGGCAAACGCGCGGAACAGGCTTCCGACGTATACGACGCCGACGTCCTGTACTGGCTCTCGCGCATCATTTCCTCCGAAAGCCGCGGTGAAAGCCTTGAGGGGCAGATTGCGGTCGGAAACGTTGTGCTCAACCGCATGAGAAGCGATGAATTTCCCGACACTGTATATGACGTAATATTTGACAAAAAGTTCGGCGTACAGTTCTCCCCCACCGTAAGCGGTACAATTTACGACAAGC
>JBJFAQ010000272.1:0-10008 GCA_051887995.1 Eubacteriales bacterium | reverse complement strand
CGCATACATTCTCGGCACGGCGATATACCGCGGAAAATCCGGAAGACACAGACGGCATTACAGATAAAGGAGGAATCGTATGCTGCTTTTCTATATAAGACACGGAAAGCCGACCTACGACCCGGACGAGCTGACGCCGCTCGGAAAACGGCAGGCTGAAGCTGTTGCAAAGCGTCTTTCATGTTACGGTATTGATAAAGTGTATTCTTCAACATCAAACCGCGCACTCCAGACCTCAATTCCGACCTGTGAGATTCTCGGAAAAGAGCCGGAAATGCTGGATTTTTCAAATGAAAAATACGCATGGCAGGAATTTACCGTTGTCCGCGATGACGGAAAGCGCGAATGGGGATATGCAAACGCCGATATGCGGCGCATTTTCCTCTCCGATGATATGTACAGGCTCGGAAACAGATGGTATGAGCATCCTGTCTTTGAAGGAACAGGATTTAAAGAAGGCGCGGAGCGCATTGCGCGGGAAACCGATGAGTTTTTGGCCTCCCTCGGATATGTACACAACAGAGAGGGACGTTTTTATACTGTGAGCGAGCCGAAATACGACCGAGTTGCGCTCTTTGCGCATGAGGGCTTCGGTCAGGCGTTCTTCAGCGCGCTGCTTGATATTCCGTATCCTATATACTCCACGCATTTTACAATGTCGCACAGCGGAATGTCGGTGGTGGAGTTTGAGGAGCGTGGCGGATTTGTCGTTCCGAGGGTGCTTGAGCTTTCCTGCGACGCGCATCTTTACGCGGAGAGGCTTCCAACAAAATATAACGACAAAATATATATCTGAGGGCAAAGCGCATGAGAAGATTTTGTTCATATGTTGATATTTTTCAGGGGTGCGGGGAAACAGACCTTCCCGCGCCTCACGGCATCGCCGCAAGCTGGTATTTCCGCAAAGCACAGTGCGGAAACACTTCGCCTGCGGCGGTTTTGCCTTTCGGCAAACTTTCCTGCGGCGCGTACAGCGGCGCATATCCCACAGGATACGGCAATCTCGCGCCGAACAGCTGCGGAAAGCCCCGCAAATTCACGGAAAAACGCATGATAAAGGGCATTGCGCATCTCTCTCAGACAGGCACCGGTGCGATAGGCTTCTACTATAACTACGCGCTGATGTCACCCTTTTACGGACATTTGTCAGGGGCTTTTTCACTTTATAATATTGAAAGCGAGGGCGGAAGTCCCGGATATTACCGCGCAAGGTTCGGCGATTTTTCGGCGGAGACGACGGTTTCGGGAAAGATTGCCTGTCACAGGTATTCTTTCGGCGCACGGCACGGCAGGATAGCCGTCGATTTTTCAAACGACGGTCTTGACCGCTCGTTTGGAGAAAAATATTTCGGATATGTCTCGGAGGCGGAGCTTAAAAAGGTATCTGAGAGTGAAGTGCTTATGTCCGGCGTTTTTCAGAATGTGCGGCTTTACTTTTGCGTAAGGGCAAAGGGAAGCGTAAGCTCTCATCTCTGGCAGGGCACGGAGGAGCTTGGAGAGAACGAAATACGTGCGGACGGAAAGGACGGAATCCGCTTCGGAGCTGTGTTCGATATATGCGGAAAAACGTCAGAGATAAGGCTTGCGGTCTCGACGCTCGGATACGGCGAGGCGCAAGGTCAGCTTGACGCTGAAACGCGCGGATTTGACGAGATACGGGATTCGGCGGACGAAATCTGGAACGGTGCGCTCTCGCGTATTGATGCGGAGCTATGTAATGATGAAGAACGCACAGTGTTCTATTCCAACCTGTATCATTCTCTTATAAAGCCGTCGGTCTGGAGCGGCGAGAGTATCTCCCGGGTTCCGAGCGGCGGGGACATGGCGCTTTGCATTGACTATGCAACGCTCTGGGATCAGTATAAAACGCTGTTTCCGCTTATTTTTACTCTTTTCAAAATGGAAGGCTCGGAGCTTGCGCGCGGGCTTCTCAGCATTGCACATGTTTTCGGATACATTCCCGTGTGCTTTGCGCTGAAGGATGACCCGACAGTCGAGCGAAGGCAGGCGAGAATGATAGGCGACATGGTGCTTTATGACGCACTTGTGCGCGGCATTGACGGAATATGTGCTTCGGACGTACTTCGGAATGTGGAAAATGAACTTTCAAATCCGATGTACGCCGATTTTGAGCAGAACGGCAAATGCGAGCTTGCAACGCACACGCTTGACATGGCAGATGCCTGTGCAATGGCGGCGGAGCTTGCCGAAAAAGACGGTGACGCCGTGCTTTTCGAGCGCCTTTCGTCGCTTGCGGAAAATTTCAAAAATGCGTGCGACTTTGAGAGCGGACTTCTTACGGATAAGTCATGGTACTACGAGGGAAACAAGTGGAACTATTCTTTCCGTCCCATGCGGGCGCTTGAACGGCGGATAGCGCTTTGCGGCGGAAAGAAAAAATTCGAGGGACTGCTCGACCGTTTCTTCGGTTACGGCGAGGGTGCGGCTATACAGCCGACAGAGCCTGACTGCTATGAATTCATAGAGAAGACTGCGCCCGACCGCTTTGAGGGCTTCAATAACGAGCCGGACATGGAAACGCCCTACGCGTATCTTTACTGCGACCGCCGCGACAAGGCATGCGAGGTCATTGACGCGGGGCTTAAATATATGTTTTGCGGCGGTGAGGGCGGACTTCCCGGAAACAACGATTCCGGCGGACTTTCCTCCTGTTACATATGGAACATGCTCGGAATTTTTCCGCTCACGGGTCAGAATGTAATGCTTATAGGCTCGCCGCACGTAAAGCATGCCGTACTTCGGCTTTCTTCGGGCAGAGAATTTGTCATTTCCGTAAAGAATTTTTCTTCTGAGCGCATTTACGTGAAAAAAGCGGTGCTTTGCGGAAGGGAACTTTCGGATTTCCGTTTCTCTGTTTCCGAAATGATGCAGGGCGGTATACTTGAACTTGAAATGCAGTGAAAAGAGATTAGGGCAAAGAAAAAACAGGGCTTTCCTCTTGGGAAAGCCCTGTTTCATATATTTTCAGAAGTAAAATTCGGTTTTTGCCGGGCGTATGTCGGTGAGCGCACCTGTATAGTGACGGAGAGTATGTACTTTGTACGGGTGCTTTAAGCATTCTTCCTCGTTTATCTCAATTCCGAGTCCCGGACGGTCCGGTATTTCCATATATCCGTCCTTGTATACAAGGCTTTCGGTCGTGACGTCGCGGCGGTAATCAACATCGCTGTACATTATTTCAAGAATACAGAAATTTGGGCAGGTTGCCGCGAGCTGAAGCGTTGCTGCATTGGCGACAGGTCCTGAGGGGTTGTGCGGGGCAAACGGAATGTAACGGCTCTCCGCTTCCGCGGCGATTTTCTTCAGCTCCATGATGCCGCCTGCGTGGCTTATGTCGGGCTGAATATAGTCCGCCGCCATTTTGTCGAACATTTCACGGTAGCCGAAGCGCGTGTAAAGACGTTCGCCCGCGGCGATTGCAACCGGCGACTGGTCTTTTACTGCCTTCAGCGCGTCGATGTTGTCCGGAGGAACAGGCTCTTCAAAGAACATGGGCTTGAACTGCTCAAGCTCTTTTGCGATTTTTATGCCGGTCGGGATGTTGAATCGTCCATGTCCCTCGATAAGAAGGTCAACACTGTTTCCGACCGCCTCTCTTACGGCGGCGACACAGCGCAGAGCGTTCTCAAGGTCGGCGTTTGAAATGTTCATATATGCTTTGCCGAACGGGTCCCATTTCATGGCGGTTACACCGCGTTTTACCGCGATTTTGGCTTTTTCTCCGAATTCCTCCGGCGTCTTTGCACCTGCAAACCAGCCGTTTACATAAATTCGTACCTTGTCGTTCACCTTGCCGCCGAGAAGCTGATATACCGGAACGCCGAGATGCTTGCCGAGAATGTCCCAGAGCGCGGTTTCAACAGCCGAAAGCGCACTCATAAGCACGGCGCCGCCGCGCCAGTATGCGTCGCGGTAAATATCGTGGTAATGCTTTTCTATGTCGAGCGGATTTTTTCCGACAAGGTATTCCTTTATATGCTCGACAGCTCCGATAAGAGCCTTTTCCTTATATTCGAGTGTCGCTTCTCCTACTCCTGTTATACCCTCATCGGTGTATACCTTGACAAATACCCAGTTGGTTCGGAAGCAATCCACGGCGAAGGTTTTTATATCGGTTACTTTCATTTGTTTTCTCCTTACAGCTTTATTTCTTTAAAAAATTCAGGTGTCACTTTGCCCTCGCATACGAAATCCGCGGGAGAGAGCGAGTCGAAAAGTCCGATATGCACCGGAACGACTTTTTTTGCGCCTATCTCACGCGCAAAGCGCGCCGCATCCGTCATGTTCATGTTGTTTCCGACACCGTTTACCGGCAGAAAGGCAGTGTCGATTTCAAGTCCGCTGGATTTGACATCTTTTATGACCGCGCTGTTATAGAGCGTGTCGCCGGAGGCATAGTATGTTTTCCCGCCTGCGCTTATCATGACGCCTATTGCCGTAAGGTCGGAATGCTCCGCTTTTACCGCACGGAAGGAAATTTCGCCGTCCGTCCACTCGGTTCCGGCGTTGAACATCACATAGTTATTGTTCCCGCCGTTTTTTCTTACCTCGCTCCATGCGTTATAGGGTGCAAGAACTGTTATCCCGGTATCCTCTCCGAGAAAATGCGACAGCGTTTCGGGGTCGAGATGGTCAAGGTGGTTATGTGTGATTATGATATAGTCCGGACGCACGTCAAAAAAGCGCTCGTCCACCGGAACTCTGCGGTTGCTTTTCGGATTCAGCTTAAAACAGCTGTTTGAAAGATACGGGTCGAGCATTATGGTTTTCCCGCAGCCCTCAAAGAGAAGCCCCGCCTGTCCGAGCCAAGTGATTTTCATATGTTAAAATATCCTTTCGTTTATTTCTCTTTATGATAGCACGGTCTTGCCGCGCATGTCAACACAAAAAAAGCAAATCGCAAGATTTCTGAAATTTATATAACGATTTTGAAAAGTAAAAAATAACATCGTAGCTTTTCAGCTCAGAGCACGCGGACTAAAATTTTTGCAATTCTATTGACCGAACGGCGAAAATGATGTATAATAAACTTGAATAGCTATATGCAGGAAATCCGAAAAGGAGAAATTAAATGAAAAGAACGATTCTGGCAGTTGTTTGCGTTATTTTAGTATTCATTCCGACATATATTGCCATCGCAAGCTATGTCTCGACGCAGAACGCACCGATTTCAAACAGCTATGTCGAAAAAATCGAAATCGCGGACCTTAACGCGAAAAATACGCTCATAACCAAAACGAATAAAGAAGGAGACCTTGTCAGCTTTTTCGTTTCAATGAACGCATCAGCGCAGAAGGTCGCGGAGCTTCCCGACCCGCTTGTCGGAACGCCTTTCTACAAGGTGATTTTTTACAGCGGAAACGTCGCCGAAGAATATAAATATTATTTCAGCACCGACGGCTCTCCAAGCTATGTGGAGCTTCCGGACGGCACAGTGGCTCAGCTTGCGGTTTCCGATGTGAATAAGTTTCTTATAACGCCTTACGCCCTTTCTCTTTTCCCGGATGAGGAGCTTCCGTCTCTGACAAGCTCTCTCGGAGTGCCGATACTTCCGTCAAAGGTTGACTGGAAATATCTTGTTAGCGGTGATAAATACAGCTCTCTCAGCGGTTTTGAGACCTCTTCCGAGATGCAGACATATACAATGGAGGGCAGCGTACAGCTCAATTTCAGCTCCGACGCCGATCTTTATACCGTTCAGGTATACGATTCCGAAAATAAAGAAATTTATAACGGCACGACGACCGATCTCACCTCTCTTGACCTTGGCGGAGATACCGATCTTACCATTATGCTTACCGCCTCATGGTATGAGGACAGTACGAGAAAGTACTACGGCGAGGCGACCTATAATTTCAAAACGCATCTTCAGGCAGGCGCGGAATTCTTTATAGGCGAGTCGTCGGTTGACCCGGGCGGATTTGTTGCCATTACCGGCTACAATGTTTCAGACCCCTCAAAGATAGTGTTTACAAGCGAGCCTTCAATCGGATATACTCCTGTTTTCTTTGCAGACGGCGATCATGTGGTCGGACTTGTGCCGATAAATGTCGAGCTTGAGCATAAATCATATGTTTTCACAATTTCTTACGGCTCTGCAAAGCAGACGATGAATCTTTCGATAAACAATAAGAAATTCGGCACAAGAACGCATGAGGTAAGCCAAATCACAGTGAAAAACGCAAGAAGCGAGGAAGCTCTGGCTGCATTTAATGAGCTTTTCGAGCAGATTTGTGCTGAAAATGAGACAACGCGCTATTTCTCAGGCAACTTTATTGACATGAGCCTTGATCCGTCAGTCAAAGCGCGTTATGCGCAGGGCTTCGGTTATATGCGTACCATTTCCGCAACGGGTGAGAGCTACCGTAACATCGGCATTGACTTCCTTGTTGCCGCCGGAACGGATATTCCCGCCGCGAACAGCGGAAAGGTCGTTTATACGGGAATAACGGCGTACGGAGGCAGAATGGTAGTTATTGACCACGGTCTCGGGCTCAAGACATGGTACATGCATCTCGGAGAATGTAAGGTCGCCGAGGGAGACATTGTAAAGACCGGAGACGCAATAGGAACTGCCGGCAACTCCGGATTTACCGAGACAAACGGCGTTTATGCGATAATGACCGTCGGAAATGTTCCTGTCTGCCCGTACAGCACATGGGAAAACAGCGTTATTATGTATACAAAGGATTGATTTTTTAACGAAAAACTCCCGCCGCACAGCGCGGCGGGAGTTTTTCGTATATTTTTTTTTTACAAACGTAAAATGGAATAAAGATTTATTCTGAGGAGGGAAAAATCAAATGAAAAATAATGGGGCGAGAGCCTTTGCCGGGCAGTTTTTGATTTTCAGTATGCTTCTTGCCGCCACGGCGCTGCTTCTGATATACGCGGTTGTTTTTGCGTACCGCACGTGGGACGATGGCGCGTCAAAGGGCGCGTCGGCAGAGCCAAACCCGGTTTTGACCGTTATTCTTGACGCGGGACACGGCGGAGAGGACGGAGGCGCTGTCGGAAAGGACGGCACAGCGGAAAAGGAGCTGAATCTTTCAATTGCGGAGATGCTTTCGGATATGCTAAGGGCAAGCGGAGTAAAGGTCATAATGACTCGCACCGAGGACGTGCTTCTCTATGACCGGAATGTCGATTATAAGGGGCGCAAGAAGTCGCTTGACCTGCGCGCCAGGCTTGAGGTGGCAAACGCAAATCCGGACGCTTTGCTTGTCAGTATACATATGAACGCTTTCCCGAACAAAAAATACAGCGGGCTTCAGGTTTACTATTCAAAAAACGCGGGCGAGAGCCGCGCTTTGGCGGAGAATATACAGAGCACGGTGAAAACGCTCCTTCAGCCGGAAAACGACCGAGAAATAAAAAAGGCGGGAAGCTCTATATATCTTCTCGACCGTGCGCCCGGTACTGCGGTGCTTGTGGAGTGCGGATTTCTTTCAAACGACGAAGAGTGCGAAAAGCTCTGCAATGTTAAATACAGGAGGCAGCTCGCTTTTGCCCTTTTCGACGCTATTTGCTCCTTCCGCTGAAAAATCCTGTTGCAAATCGGCGTAAGTTATGATAAAATTATAAATAATGTAACTGCGCGCAGGCAAAGAGCCGGGGAAAGCTCGCTTCGCAGGCGCACAGTGCGCAAAAAAAACGGGGAATGGAGGACGTAGTCTATGAAAAAACTTGTAAAAATTGCTCTTGCCACGGTTTTTCTTATTTTTTCTACGGTGTTTTCCTGCCTTGCGTCCTCTGAAAGTCCGATTCCGTATACGCTTGCGGAATACGAGGAGCTTCCTTCAAACGACCTTCAGGTGCTTTATTCAACCGGAACATTTAACTGGACTCTTCCTGACGGAACATCCCCGGAAAGGCTTACGCACAATAGGCTTGGCGGCTATCTGCTCATATCGGACAGCGAAAACGGAAGGACGGTATATACATCTCAGCCGTCCGAAGCGCTTGATTTTTATGACTACGGAAGGCTGTATTTTGCCGTAAGTGTCACAGGACCTGAGGCCGAGCGCTTTATGGGCTGTGAATTTGAGCTGAAGCTGAGCTCGTACGACAGTGAGTTTGTCTATTCGGGCAGACTTTCGGCAGATAAATGGAATGTAATATCGTTTGACGTCGGATTTCTGAACTTCCGTAAAGAAATCACGAAAATTGCGTTTTCACTTTCGGACGGAACGGGCGGGCTCGGAAGCTGCCGCATATCCGGTCCGTACGTTTCGGAGTCTGACAAGCTTCATATTGGCAATCTTATGTCTCCGCTTCTTTCCTCCGCCGAAACCGAGCTTGAATATACCGGGCGGGGAAGTGCAAACGAGACCGCGGAAGTACGTCTCGGCGGTCAGCGGATAAGCGTCGGCGGAGAAGCGGCGGTTGCATACGACAAGAGCGGCTGCAACGCGCTTCGTCTTGTGCTGACAAACAAATCGGAGCTTGACAGCATGACCTTTAGATATACATATTTTGACACCGAGCTCGGAAAGTATATTTCGGAAAGCTGTGCGGTAGAGCTTAAAGCATGGTCGTCGCATTTTTCATATCTTGTAGATCTCGGCGGGAGCGCCGGACAGCTATCATCCTTTTTCCTTGTTTTTGACGGCGCGGGAGAAGGCGCGGTTCTGATTGAAAAAATCGAGCCGGTTTATGTCTATCCCGAAAAAAACAGGGCAAGCTACGGAACAATTTCCGTATGCCGTTTAAACAGCAAAAAATCTTCGGTTACGATAGAGGGAACGGTAAATCACAATTTTTTGATAATGCACGACGACTATACTCTTGCCTGTTTTGCGCTCGGAGCTTTGGAGGACATCGGAAGTACAGCGCCGGACGGTGCTTTGCCGCTTGCAATTAAGCCCATGTCATCCGACTTCAGCTTCACGATAGACGTATCAAAGCTCGGCGCTTTTCCGTCCTGCATAAGATACGCCGTATGTGCGGTTTCTCCGGACGGAGAACTGATACTGCTTGCTTCTCCGAGATATCCGGACGCCGACTGCGGTGTTCCCGAAACCTCTTCCGGCAGAACGAATATCAAGGGAATAGAGATAAACACGGCATCCGACGCCGCGGGAGTCGGCGCGGGATACGCCATTGTTGACCTGTGGCTCGACAGGCTCGTAAATTCGGGAAACAGCGGAATACTGTGCGCCGCAGGCGATGAATACATATGTTTTGACGCTTCCTACCTTGAAGAAATCGACGGGAAAATAAAAAACCTTTCTGCCGACGGGTGCAAGGTGTATATCAGGCTTCTTATCTCACCTGACGCGGATTCCGACGCGATTCCTTACGCCGACGCTGAGGCAAAAAGCGATGCGAGTCTGTGCCTTGCGGTCACTGTCAGGAGCGAAAGGGCACGGACGCATTTTTGCGCGACGGTGAGCTTTATTTGCAGCCGCTACTCTTCGATAAAAAACGGTAAAATTTCCGGTCTTGTGCTCGGAAGATCGCTTGATGTTCCTTCGCGCAGCTTTGCCGCCTCCTCGTCCGGCATGCTTGAGTATTCAATGCAGGTGGCGGGAGCTATGGAGCTAATGGCGCACAGCGCCTCCGCCGTAATACCCGGAATTGAAATTTTTCTGCCCGTGTCTGACGGAAGATGGGAAAGCGCAGACGGCCTTGATTCCGAAATCCTTCTTACGTCTGTCTGCCGCATTTTCGAGGAGAGCGGAGGGCTTGTTTTTTCCGTGATTCTTGAAGGAACGCATACGCCGTACGGTCTTTCCGCAGATATGTTTGATAACGAGGTTATCATACTCGATGAGGAAGGCAATCTTATCGGAACGGAAAAAAAGGAAAACACAAAAGCGGTAACTCCGGCAGACGAGGAAAGCGGATGGTACGGAACTGACAACTTATATGTTTTTGAGCGCATGCTCGATTATCTTTCGGGGCTTTCGGATTCGGCTCCGGGTACGTATATTTACTGCTGGTATCCCGATTATGAGAAGATAGGGAACGGTCTTTCCGCGGCAT
>JBJFAQ010000271.1:0-10008 GCA_051887995.1 Eubacteriales bacterium | reverse complement strand
AAAGGTCCAAAGTCCTTTTTTCTTTAACACATCAATTGTGGACGCTATGTTGGAAACTTTGGCAATGGCCAGATGCTCGATTGCCCCTGCGGAAGCCTTTGAAACAAGCGAGGTAAGCCCTGAAGCGCGGCGCTTCGGAATGATAAGCCCGTGCGCACCGGAGCACTCGGCACAGCGGATAAGAGTGCCGAGATTATATGGGTCGGTAATGCCGTCCGCGATAACGACAAGCGGCGTTTCGCCTCTGTCTTCGGCAATTTTGAGTATATCGTCAACCGTTGAATACTCTTTTTCCGCGGCAAAGGCGATAACCCCCTGATGCGGTGCGCCCGCAGAGAGAGAATCCAGCTTTCCGCGCTCAGTCTCAACAACGGGTATTCCGCGTTCTATCGCTTCGGCAACAAGCACCACGATAGAGCCTTCGCGGTCGCCCTTGCGTACAAGCAACTTGTCAACGGCGCGCCCTGATTTCAGCAGTTCTCTTACGGCGTTTCTGCCGATAACGATTCCGCTGTCCTCCGCGGCGCTTCCGCTGTCTGCATCCGTCTTGCCGTACGCATATCGAGCCTCTGCGCCCCGATTGAATGTGCGGTCCTTTTTCTCAAAAGATTTCTTTCTATATTCCTGACTCATTGGGTCTCCTTGAAATACACTTATCCTTTATAACAATATAATCTATAATATTATACCACATATTTTGCTTTTTGTATATAAGTTTTCACCATTTTTCCAAAAAATGCACAATTTTTGTAAAAAAATAGGACTATTTGACAATTTTTCAGTTTTTAAATCCAAAAAAGCGTTCTTTTCACGCCGGGATTTTTGCAAAAAATCAAAGAAAACGTGTATTTGCCGAAAAAGCCACGTTTTCACCCGCAGACCTTGATTTTTCTCCTTTTTAATGCTATTATATAGAATTGTTAAAAAGTGAGGTTTTTATGTTCTATCTTTTTTCAGGGGACGTCATGTTTTCAAGAAATATCAAACGCGTATTTTTCGGAAGAGGACTTTTTCTCTGCTCCTACCGCGGAAGATACAACAAATTTTCTCCCGCCGTCAAAGACGAATCCAATGTTTTCTTAATTGACGGGCGCTCAGACCGTGAAAAAGCAGACGATGCCTGCCGATATCTTCACGGCAGGTTTCCCGATTGCCGCTGTATCGCGTTTCTTTGCTCCCTGCCGTATGAAAAGTCGCGCTTCAGATATCTTGAAAACAGCGATTTCGAGGTAACTGACCTGCCGCCGGATGAAGCTGCGGACTCAATTTGCTCGTATCTTTCGCATATCGGCTTGTTCCCTAAATCCTCATACAGGTTTCTTAATGTCGGAAATGCCCCGGGAAACACAAAACTGCTTGGTTTTACGCTTGACGTGACACCGACCGAGCACCGCATACTGCGTTTTCTCTGCTCGCGTACGGGGCGCTTCACCTCCGCCGAAATAATTCTGAACTGTTGCTTTGCCGACAGCGACCGCCTGACGCTCTCATGTGTTTCGACGCACATTTCCTCTGTAAACCGCAAAGCAGAGCCGATAACAAACCGCAGGCTGATAATTTCCGAAAAAGGCAGTGGCTATATGCTGAGCCCATATATGTAAAATCCGCGGACCGCACCGAAAAGGGTGCTGTGTCCGCGGATTTGATTTCAGAGAGCGTATTTATGACGGAACAGGTCGTAGAGGGTATTAAAGTCTGCATCGCCGTACTTTACGCCGTTAAGATACTTATGTGTGTCAAACGAATCGTGAACCACCTCGATAATCGCAACCGCGACGTTTGAGCAGTGGTCGGATATACGCTCGTAGTTTGTCAGAAGATCCGACAGCACAAAACCAAGCTCTATCGTACATACTCCGTGCTGAAGGCGTTCGATATGGTTGACCTTGATAGTCGAGATGAGCGAGTCAATTACCTGCTCAAGCGGTTCTACCCTTGCGGCAAGCTCGACATCGTTTGTCTCATATGCTTTTGTTGTAATCGTGAGGATTTCCGTCAGCGCTTCCGTCAGCGTCTTAAGCTCACGGCGCGCTTTTTCCGAAAAGACGATATGTTTTTCGTCAATTTCCCGAGCCACCTTTTTAAGGTTTACCGCATGGTCGCTGAGGCGTTCGAAATTGCCTATGACGTGAAGCATATTCGATATTCTGCGGCTGTCAGCGGTTGATACCGCATGTGGAGAGAGCTTGACAAGGAAGGTCCCGAGGTTGTCCTCATATGCATCGACTATCTTTTCATGTTCGTCAACGCGCGCGGCGACCTCAGGGTCATATTTTTCGAGAAGGCTGAAAGCGTCCATAAGAGTTTCGTAAGCTATCTCGGACATTTTCGAGGTATAGTTGTCGCACTCAACAACTGCAACAGACGGTGAACGGAGAAGGAGGTCGTCCAGCTTAAAGCGATCCTCTGCCTTTTCCTTGTCTGTGTCATCCTTTATAACAAATTCCGTCATGCGGGTAAGCAGCTTCGTGCAAGGCATCAGAATTATCGTTATCAGAATATTGAAAATCGAATGTACAAGCGCTATTGATATCGGATTTACGGGCATATCGACAAACGGCATCGGAACAAAAAGCCTGAGCAGTTCAAACGCCGAAAGACAGATGACGGTTCCGATGACTTTTATTGACACGTGGACAAACGCCACGCGCTTTGCTTTTGCATTCGTACCTATGCAGGAGATGAGAGAAGTTGCGCAGGTTCCGATATTCTGCCCCATGATAATCGGAATAGCCATTCCGTATGTAATGCCGCCCGTAAGCGACAGAGCCTGAAGAATACCGATAGACGCGGCACTGCTCTGGATAAGAGCGGTAAAAAGCGTGCCGACAAGAACGCCGAGTATCGGATTTGAGAATTTGACGAGCAACGAGTCAAAGCCCGGAAGGTCGGCAAGAGGACTTACGGCGTCGGTCATGAACTCCATTCCGTACATAAGCACGGCAAAGCCCACAAAGATAGTGCCTATGGTTCGGCGCTTGTCCTTTTTCGAGAACATCGCCATGATGATTCCTATAAAAGCGATTATAGGGGAGAAGTTCTCCGGCTTCAGCATGGCAATCAGAATCGAATCGCTCGTAATACTCGACATGGAAAGAATCCATGCCGTCAGTGTCGTACCGATGTTCGCACCGAATATAACGCAAAGCGTTTGCGAGAACTGCATAATGCCGGAATTTACAAGACCGACAAGCATGACGGTTGTCGCCGAGGATGACTGCACGGCAATGGTTATCACCGCACCGAGGAAAAGACTTACAAACGGATTTGCAGTCGCCTTTTTCAAAAGCTGTTCCAGTTTTCCTCCGGAAATCTTTTCAAGGTTTTCCGACATCACTTTCATTCCGAACAGGAAGAAAGTCAGACCGAGCATCAGTTTAAGCACTGAAAATATGTCCATTTTTGTTCCTCTCGTGAAAGCACCGCATGTGCCTTCGACACTCTTTTCACATTTTATCAAATTTTCACATTGTAATTTTATATTATGACATTGAAATGAATAAGACATCATTGTGAACAATTTGTAAAAGCTCGTAAAAAAGTGTTTTTCTGAAGGATATATTATTACGAAGCGCTTTTTGTCCGCATATAGCTTTCCGAACCGCATGTGAATAGAAAACCCGCCGCGCGTCGGCGCGGCGGGAAGACATAAAATATTATTTTACCTCGATGATAGCCTCGTCCCACATCTCGGGGGGATTGTATCCGAGAAGCGTGACCATTGTTGCGGCAATGCTTGAAAGTCCGAATTTGCCGCTGTCGGGTTTAACCGTGTACTTGTCAGATGTGAAATTGTCATAAACAATGCACGGAACGGGATTAAGGGTGTGGCTCGTTTTCGCCTTGAATTTTCCGTCCTTGCCCGCTTTCGGAAGTCCGGTCTTTTTGTCCATTTCGTACATTTCGTCGGCGTTTCCGTGGTCTGCGGTGATGACAGCCGCGCCGTGGAGCTTGTCCACAACCTCAAGTATTCTCGCAAGCTGAAGGTCAAGCGCCTCCATCGAGCAGCGGGTAGCCTCAAGGTTTCCGGTGTGTCCGACCATGTCGCCGTTCGGGAAGTTTACACGAAGATACTTGTATTTTCCGCTCTCAAGACATTCGATGAGCTTGTCTGTAATCTCCGCGCACTTCATCCACGGGCGCTGTTCAAACGGAACGACATCCGAGGGAATCTCAATATACGTCTCAAGCTCCTCCGAGAATTTTCCGCTCTTGTTTCCGTTCCAGAAATAGGTAACGTGACCGTATTTCTGAGTCTCGGAAATGGCAAGCTGAGTAATGCCCGTGCCGACAAGATATTCTCCCATTGTATTTGTGATTTCAGGCGGAGAAACGAGATATTTGTGAGGAATATGAAGGTCTCCGTCGTATTCAAGCATGCCTGCGTATACAACATCGGGCACACGAACGCGGTCAAACTTGTCAAAGTCTGCACCGCTCTCAAATGCCTTTGATATTTCAATCGAACGGTCGCCGCGGAAGTTGTAGAAAATAACGCTGTCGCCGTCGCCAATCGTTCCGACAGGATTTCCAT
Organism: Eubacteriales bacterium; assembly: GCA_051887995.1. GTDB lineage: Bacteria > Bacillota > Clostridia > Oscillospirales > CAG-272 > SIG710. Next base: position 5,474 of record JBJFAQ010000271.1, on the reverse strand, counting down.
TCTCGGCAATAACGAACGGAGGAAGATCCTGGTCGATAACGTGAAGCTCGTCACGGTAAGTCTTTACCGCCTCCGCAGCCGAAGCAAACTGCCTGCCCTCTCCGAGAACGTGCGTATGCCAGCCGCGCTCGACCATGCTCCAGTCGGCTTCGTATCTGTCCATTGTAATCTTCATTCTTCCGCCGCCGCTTGCGATTTTGACATCAAAATCGGCGTCGCGCAGCTCGGCAATAAATGCTTCAAACGGCTCGATGTAATCAAGCGCCGAGGTCTCTCCGACATCTCTGCCGTCGATGAGAGTGTGAATACGCACTCTTCTTACTCCCTCTTTTTTGGCTTCCTTTATCATTGCCTTCAGGTGGTCTATATGAGAGTGAACGTTTCCGTCAGAAAAAAGACCGATAAAATGAAGCGTCGAGCTGTTTTTCTTTACATTTTCCACAAGTTCACACCATGTGCCGCTTGCAAACATTTTTCCGCTTTCAATTGACTGGGAAACGAGCTTTGCGCCCTGCGCAAAGACCTGTCCCGCGCCGAGAGCGTTGTGACCTACCTCTGAATTGCCCATGTCATCGTCCGAGGGCAGACCTACTGCCGTTCCGTGAGCCTTGAGCTTCACCATCGGATATTTTGACATCAGATAATCAAGCGTAGGGGTATATGCGCATGCAACGGCGTTGGATTCCGTCGCCGGAGCAAGTCCGACGCCGTCCATCACAATGGTAAGGACAGGGCCTTCCACACCGCCGAAGCGCGCGTTCTTTTTTAGTTTAGCATCCATGGATTTTTCCTCCGAAATTTATTTACCTATATAGTTTACCACAATTTTCCCGCAAATCAAGTATTTTTTTGCTTTTTGACAAAAATTTCACCATTTCAGCGCCTTGCAAAGGAACTGACCGGTATAGGATTCGGGCACTTCCGACACTTCCTCCGGCGTACCCTTGGCAACGATGGTCCCTCCGCCGTTTCCGCCCTCGGGACCGAGGTCGATAATATAATCCGCGGTCTTGATGACGTCCAGATTGTGCTCTATCACAAGAATCGAGTTGCCCGCGTCGCAAAGACGTTCTAGAACCTCTATAAGCTTTGCCACATCGGCGGTGTGAAGTCCCGTCGTCGGCTCGTCAAGGACATAAAGAGTGCGTCCCGTGCTGCGTTTTGAAAGCTCTGTTGCAAGTTTTACGCGCTGTGCTTCGCCTCCTGAGAGCGTGGTTGACGACTGCCCTATTTTTATATATCCAAGACCGACGTCCGCAAGCGTTTTCAGCCTGTCCGTAATCTTTGGGATCCCGTCAAAGAGCTTTATTCCCTCCTCTACGCTCATGTCAAGCACGTCGGAAATATTTTTCCCCTTGTATTTTACGTCGAGCGTGTCGCGGTTATAGCGTTTTCCGTGGCAGACGTCGCATTTCACGTATACGTCGGGCAGAAAATGCATTTCAATCTTTTTCACACCGTCGCCCTCGCAGGCTTCGCACCTGCCGCCGCGCGTGTTGAAGGAAAACCGTCCTGCCGTGTAACCCCGTGCCTTTGCGTCCGGCGTTTTGGCAAAAAGCTCACGGATATCGCTGAAAAGGCCGGTATACGTCGCCGGATTTGAGCGCGGAGTGCGTCCTATCGGGCTCTGGTCGATGCAGATAATCTTGTCAAGATTCCCTATGCCCTTTATATCTTTGTATTTTCCGGGATACGTGACGGCGCGGTTCAGCTTTTTCTGAAGCACAGGCGCAATTATGCCGTTGACAAGCGAGGATTTGCCGGAACCCGAAACCCCCGTGACGCAGACAAAGCAGCCGAGGGGAATATCCACCGTAAGATTTTTCAGGTTGTTCTGCGACGCGCCTATCACGCGCAGTGTTTTGCCGTTGCCGGCGCGCCTTAATTTCGGAACGGGTATTTTCTTGCGTCCGGACAGATAAGCTCCTGTCTCGGAGGCGGGATTATTCTTTATTTCATCGGGAGTTCCTGCGGCAACCAGCTCTCCGCCGTGTATTCCCGCACCCGGACCTATATCGACGATATAGTCGGAGGCAAGCATTGTCTCTTCGTCATGCTCTACAACGATAACGCTGTTGCCGATGTCACGCAGTTTTTTAAGAGTGGCAATCAGCTTCGCGTTGTCGCGCTGGTGAAGTCCGATACTCGGCTCGTCGAGGATATAGAGCACACCGACAAGAGACGAGCCTATCTGAGTTGCAAGACGTATTCTCTGCGCCTCGCCGCCTGAGAGCGTGCCCGCCTTGCGAGTAAGCGTAAGGTAATCAAGCCCGACGCTGACAAGGAAGCCGAGCCGCGACTTTATCTCTTTGAGAATTTCACGGGCTATCATGTTTTCGGTTTCGCTAAGCTGAAGTGCGTTTGTAAAATCGAGCGCCTCCGCCACCGACATCGAGCAGAACTCATGAATATTCTTTCCTCCGACTGTGACCGCAAGTATTTCGGGCGAAAGACGCGCCCCGTGGCATCTTGGGCACGGCGACTGGTCGATAAACTCATTATAGTAGTCGTTGCCGTACATGCGTATTCTGTCCTCAATCATTGGGATGAGTCCCTCAAATGAGACAAGCTGGCGGCGTCCTGTGCCGCCGAAATAACGCGTCACATCGTATTTTTCATCACCCGAGCCGTATAAAAGCACGTTCATCTGCTCGCCTGTGAAGTTCTCAAGCGGAGTTGTCAGGTCAAAACCGAATTTTTTGCCCACAGCGGCAAAGAGCGGACCGTTCCAGCTCTCGCCCTCCAGTGTTTTGAAGCCGTTTACCGCAATCACGCCCTCGGAGAGGGACAGTGAGCGGTCGGGAATCATCTTTTCAACCGAGAGAATGTTCTGCTCTCCAAGCCCTGAGCATTCGGGGCATGCCCCCTGCGGGTTGTTAAAGGAAAACATGCGGGGCTCAAGCTCGCCGAAGGAAATATTGTGCTCCTCACAGGCATAGTGCTGTGAAAACTCAAGCTCCTCCTCTTTTTCGCCCTCTCTCGGCACGGTGTGTATCAAAAGATGTCCGTCTGCAAGCGAAAGCGCGCTTTCCACCGAATCTCCGAGACGCGAGCGGATATCTCCGCGGAGCACAAGACGGTCAATCACAACCTCTATATTGTGCTTCTTGTTTTTGTCGAGCTTAATTTCCTCCGAAAGCTCGTAAATGCTCCCGTCAACGCGAACCCGCACATACCCGCTCTTTTTGGCGGATTCAAGCACCTTTTCGTGCATACCCTTCTGCGCGCGCACAACGGGCGCCATTACCATAAAGCGCGTTCCCTCCGGCAACGCCATAATTCGGTCGATTATCTGATCCGTCGTCTGCTGCCTGATTTCCTTTCCGCAGACCGGGCAGTGCGGAACGCCGATGCGCGCGTAGAGAAGTCTCAGGTAGTCATATATTTCCGTTACCGTTCCGACGGTGGAACGGGGGTTTTTCGATGTTGTTTTCTGGTCGATGGAGATAGCGGGAGACAGACCCTCGATAAGATCTACGTCCGGCTTATCGAGCTGCCCTAAAAACATTCTTGCATATGAGGAGAGAGATTCGACAAACCGCCTGTGTCCCTCCGCATATATAGTATCAAAAGCGAGCGAGGACTTGCCGGAGCCGGAAAGTCCCGTCATAACGACCAGCTTGTCCCTCGGTATCGTCACGTCGATATTTTTCAGATTGTGCATTCTTGCACCTTTGATTATAATTTCGTTTTGCATAAGAAATCCTTTCAGAAAAACACGAAAGACGCCCTCCGCGTGTTTTATCTCAGTCCCTTTATCTTGTCGCGAAGGAAAGCCGCCTCTTCAAAATCAAGCCGCTTTGCCGCGTCCTTCATTTCCTTTGTCAGGCGCTCGATAAGTGCGTCCTTTTCCTTTTTGGGCATTGCTTTTTTCTTTGTCTGCGCAGTATCTTTTCCGGTCTTGTCCTTATCCGGCGCCGCGCCGATGTCGATAAGGTCGCGTATTCCCTTTACCACCGAGTGCGGCACGATTCCGTGCTTTTCGTTGTAAAGACGCTGTATTTCCCGACGGCGGTTTGTCTCTCCGATAGCGTTTTTCATTGATTTTGTCACGGTATCGGCATAGAGAATGACTTTTCCCTTCTCGTTTCGCGCAGCGCGCCCAAATGTCTGGATAAGCGCGGTTTCCGAGCGCAAAAGTCCCTCTTTGTCTGCGTCAAGAATCGCCACGAGAGACACCTCGGGAATGTCAAGCCCCTCGCGCAGCAGGTTTATGCCGACAATCACGTCGAAAATACCGAGCCGCAGGTCGCGTATTATCTCGATGCGCTCCATCGTATCGACGCTGTAATGTATATATTTTACCTTTATTCCGTTTTTCGCAAAGTAATCGGTCAGATCCTCCGCCATTTTCCGCGTCAGCGTCGTTACGAGCACCCTCTCGTTTTTCGCCGCCCGCGCACGTATCTCGCCCATAAGGTCATCCACCTGTCCCGCGATGGGGCGAATCTCCGTTTCGGGATCGACAAGTCCCGTCGGACGGATGATCTGCTCGACGATGGCGGCGGAGTTTTGCCGCTCAAAATCGGCAGGCGTTGCGCTTATGAATACCGCCTGACCTATCTTTGCTTCAAATTCCTCAAATGTAAGCGGTCGGTTGTCAAACGCCGACGGCAGACGGAAGCCGTAATCCACAAGATTTCGTTTGCGCGCCGAATCGCCGCCGCTCATTGCACGCACCTGGGGCAATGTCATGTGCGACTCGTCCACAAACAAAAGAAAATCGTCCGGAAAATAGTCGAGAAGCGTGTACGGAGTTGAGCCGGGCGCGCGCCCCGAGAGAACACGGGAATAGTTTTCAACTCCGGAGCAAAAACCTATTTCTCGAAGCATCTCAAGGTCATATTTGGTGCGCTGTTCGATGCGTTCCGCCTCAAGCAGCTTGCCGTTTGCCTCAAAAAACGCCTTCCGCTCAATCATTTCCTCCTCAATTTCCTTCAGCGCCGCTTCCCTTTTGTCGTCCGACACCGCATAGTGCGTTGCCGGAAAGATTGCGGCGTATGAAAGCAGCCGTATAAGCTCGCCCGTCAGCACATTTATCTCCGAAACGCGGTCTATCTCGTCATCAAAAAACTCGACTCTCAGCGCGACCTCTCCCGAATTTGCGGGAAAGACCTCAACCGTATCGCCGCGCACGCGGAACTTGTCGCGCACAAAATTTATATCGTTTCGCTCATAACTGATGGCAACAAGCTCTGAAATAAACTGCTCGCGCGTTTTCTTCATTCCGGGGCGAACGGAAAGCGTAAGCTTTCGGTATTCCTCAGGGTCTCCAAGGCTGTATATGCAGGAAACGCTCGCAACAATGATAACGTCCCGCCTCTCAAGCAGAGACGACGTTGCGCTGTGGCGCAGCTTGTCTATTTCATCGTTTATCATCGCGTCCTTTTCGATATATACGTCCTTTCCGGGAATGTACGCCTCGGGCTGATAATAGTCGTAGTAGGAAACAAAATATTCCACCGCGTTTTCCG
>JBJFAQ010000270.1:0-2235 GCA_051887995.1 Eubacteriales bacterium | reverse complement strand
CATCGTATGCGTTTTTGATTTCATAAAGGAGGACGGCCGCGTCGCTTACAGTCAGCGGATTAAGAAGCCGCTTCCATGCATACAGAATATCGTTTGCGCTGACCTGTGTTCCGTCCGACCAGTAAGTTTCGCGGAGTTCAAGGGTAACGCGGTAGATTTCCTTGTTCTCATCGTCAACAATGGTATATTTTTTTACAAGGTCGTCGGATGTGTTTTTCAGTTTACCGTTTTCGTCAATCGAAAAGAGCGGTATAAACATAAGCCGAGCGAGTTTTAGTGCTTCTTTGCTGCGATACGCATATGCGGGATCGAAATCATATACCTCATTAGAGAAATAAAGATTTATGGTTTCTCCCGGATCCTCGTCGGGGTCATATGAAGAGCATCCTGACAGAACAGGTATGACCATAACAACTGTGAGAATGAGAGCAAGTAAACGTTTCATAATATCGGATATCCTCCCGTGAATAGAAAAATAGTTGCAAACACAGAATATATGCTACAGACTATTATAACATCAATTTGTTACATAATCAAGATTTTGTCAGATTCGAAAAAATATTTGGAGAAATGCACAATTTAAAAAGCGGCAAATTGGGCATTTTTACATGGGATTTATATTAAAAATAACATAAATCAGTCGCTGAAATCTTTGAAATAACAAATAAAAACGCAAAAACATCGCCGTTTTGAAATCGGCGCACGGCGTGAGAAAACAAAAAATTCAGAAACGGCAGGATACAGGAAAATGTCAAAAAAATATACGAGAACCGACCTTGCAATAGAGAAAGGAAGGGCAGACCGTCCAAAGTCCTCGGCTTCCGAGACCAAAAAGAGAATATACGGAAAAACCGTTCTTACAGAGAGCACTGCGTGGAGCGACTGCGAGATGCGTGCTGTACGGTATGTCACCATAAGCCGCGATGGACTGTGGAATGTTGAAGGAGATGCATTTGAGATGCTCACAACTCTTATTGCCTCGGAAATACGTAAAATGTCAAAACAGCTTACCGGGAAGGAAATTGACCGGGATTTCAGAGTCCTTATCGCAGGGCTCGGAAACTCCGACATCACACCAGATGCGATAGGTCCGCTTACGGTAAAGAACCTTACGGTAACACGCCACCTTAAGTTTGAAGCTCCCGAGGTATACGGAAAAATGCAAATTTGCGAAATTTCGGCGCTGTCGCCCGGTGTGCTCGGTCAGACCGGAATAGAAACTGTTGAGCTGATACGTGGCGCGGCAGATACTTCATCTCCCGACCTTATTGTTGCCGTCGATGCGCTCGCCGCGCGCTCGTGCGACCGACTTGCGGCAACAGTGCAGCTCTCGGACGCCGGTATTCAGCCCGGCTCCGGCATAGGAAACACGCGAAAGGCAATTACATCTGAAAGCGTAGGCGTGCCGGTTGTTTCCATAGGTGTTCCGACTGTTGTTGACTCGTCAACGCTTGTATATGATGTTCTGAGGAAAGCCGGAATAAAAAAAATAAGTCCTGAGGTGTTAAATGTTCTCGAAAACGGTAAAAATTTTTTTGTAAGCCCGAAGGAAAGCGACCTTATCGCAAAAAAAGTGTCGGAAATGCTTGCCGAGTCAATACACAAAGCATATCTGTGCCCCCTGAAAGAATAACGAAAAAAATTTACGCATATAAATGTATCAGACAAAAATGAAAGGGCGTTTCATATTGCTTTTGGCATGCAGGGACATTTATATCCGGAATTGAAACCGTATTCGGAGAAAGGTTGGGTAAAGAAAATGGATGAAAGAATTTTGCCGTACAAAGAAGAAATCAGACTGCTTGATGCGGGATTTGAAGAAAAAGAAACAGCAGGCAGAGAAATAACTCTGCCTGCAAAGAAAAAAAGGATAAGCATATATTTGCTTCTGACAATATCTGCCGCGCTCTTTATTATCGGATTTTCTGCGGCAGACCTTGGTGTTTCCATGCTCGGCGGGAACGCCGCAAGCGCTTTTGCCGTAAAGACCGTTGCAGACGTTTTGCAGGGAAGCGGTGAAAAATTGCCGAAAAAGATGGGCGAGGACGCCGCCAGAAGCGTGCTCGGGATTCCGGAAACGACGAAATCTGAGGACACACATTCAGACGCAATTACGGACGAGCCGAGCAATGAAGATGGAGGCACGGAAGGGCAAAGCGATACAAACACAGACGAAAATTATGACGAAACGGGGAAAAGCGGAGAGGAAGTAACACGATATCCTATAATTAAAAC
>JBJFAQ010000269.1:0-2257 GCA_051887995.1 Eubacteriales bacterium | reverse complement strand
CATGCGGTCCGCCCAATTTCATTATCGCACAAACGCCATCCGCATGCACGGGTTCGTGCTTATGCCGGATTTATCTTGTCACGAACGCGAGCACCGGGAAAGCGGAAATACTTTTTATAATCCTAAAACTATGATATAATATATCCGATGCATCTTTGCACAGAATGTCGGGATTTTCAAAACACTTTCTGATAAAATATAGCCAGACAGGAGGGGTGAAAAATGGATTGGATTTCCGGAATGCAAAAAGCCATTGATTACATCGAGGTAAACTTGACAGAAGAAATAGATTACGAAAAGGTGGCTGCCGAAAGTTTTTCTTCAAGTTATCATTTTCAAAGAGTATTTAGTATTCTTTGCGGATATACGCTTGGAGAATATATAAGGCTACGCCGTCTATCATTAGCAGGTGCAGAACTTGCAAATGATAAGAAAAAAGTGATTGATATTGCTCTGAAATACGGTTATGATAGCCCCGATAGCTTTGCCAAAGCATTCCAAAAATTTCACGGCATTACTCCGTCACAGGCGCGCGCAGACGGAAGTAAACTTAAATCCTTCTCTCGCTTGTCAATAAAAATTTCATTGGAAGGCGGTAGCACTATGAATTACAGAATTGAAGAAAAACCCCCTATGATCTTGACGGGCTTCAAAGCACATTTTACAGGAACTCCATACGGAAAAGATCGTGAAAAGCAAGAGGAAGAATTGTTTGTTTCTACCAGAGGCAAGCAATGGTTTTTAAGAGGTGCTTCAGGGGACGGTGATCCTCATTGCGTAATCACCAATATAGATGATAAAGGATATGACTATTATTACTGTCACAAACTTGATAGTTATGAACGTCAAAATATTTATAACCATGATGTAACAGGTGTTGATTTTGTGGAATCCTTAAATCTTGAAACCATTGAAATTCCCAAAACCACATACGTAATTTTTGAAACAAACGACACGAAAAACGCTATCTGTTACTATTTTGGTCTTCTTAACTCAAGAATTAATATATTAACCGAATGGATGCCCGAAATGGGATTTCAATTAGCGAAAGGTCCTGAGTTAGCTGTATACCATTGGAAACCCAAAAACGAACGAAATGTTCAAATTTGGCTTCCCATAGAAAAGAAGTGATTTTTGCCCCGCCTCGTACGGGTCACCAAAAATCCGGACTGTTTCGGTAACGAGACGGTCCGGATTTTATTTTTTGCTTCCGCCTTGAAAAGCTCATGTGCCTGTCTGTCTGTACCAGTTGGGGACGGGTTCTTTCATGTTGTCGTACCAGCCGAGCACGTCGTTTGCCTGAGCCCTCATCACTCTTATCTCTTTTTCGCCGAAGGGGATCGCCCACGGCAATGAGCTAAGCGTGTTGCTGCTGATATAAAGGGCAAGCAGCTCCCAGAAATTTTGCGGGACATTGCCGTCAAAGTAGCCGTCAACCATTCCGCGCGCAAACGCGGGCGAGGACTGAGCGCACCACACTATGCGGTTGAACTCCTCCCACGGGTCGCCGTGATCGCAGCGGTTGAAGTCTATGATATACAGCTTTTTATTCCTGCCTATCATCATATTCCCGATGTGATAGTCGCCGTGCTGATAACTTATCGGGCGACCTTCAAGCAGCTGACGGTGCGCGTTTATGTAGTCGATAAACGCCTGCCCGTTTTCGTATTTCAGTGGACATTCCTCATACATACGAATTTTGCGGTCGAGCTTGCGGTTAAAGAACGACTCCCAGTCCTCGGCTCCGTCCGGGGCGGGTATGGTGTGTATTTTCTTAAGTATTCGCCCGGCGTCAGAGCCGTAGGAATATTGCTCTTTTTGCGTAAGACCGGGAATGACCTCCTCCGCGCCCGTGCCGTCTATCCAGCTCTGCACCGAGTAAACTCCCTCCCCGGAGGTGCCGAACTGCAACGGCAGGCACATCGGGATCCCGAGCGCCGCCACCCGGCGCATAAGCTCATATTCGCATCTTTTGCGCTCGTTCTGCTCCGCGGGGGACACGCGAAGCAGGTATTTTTCGCCCTCGCTGTCCCGGACGCAGTATTTTTTATCTCCCGACCAGCCCTTGTTTATCGGTTCTCTTGAGATGAAATTCATGTTTCTGCTCCTTTGCGGGTAGTTTTCAGGTAAGGCGGCGATAAAGTACGCACATTGTACAGAATGACAAAAGGCTTGCATCCGACTTTTCAAAATGGTTTCGCCGCACTACAATCCCTCCGTCACGGCTGCGCCGTGCCACCTCCCTTTACACAAGGGA
>JBJFAQ010000268.1:0-2265 GCA_051887995.1 Eubacteriales bacterium | reverse complement strand
TCCCAAGTTTTACTCCCGGACTGCATGTATAGTCTGTTGCGACAAAATAAACTCTGATATCGGGGGCATACTTTTTACGAATCTCGGTCATGGTAAGAGCCGAAAACACATGAACGCATATAACCGTGTCAAATTTGTTGGCACATATGTATCTGTACAGGTCGTCTGCGCCGAGCGAGCTTTGCTGATATATAAAACGGGGGTTTTCCATATGCTCTTCAAACCGGTATCCGACGCCGAAAAGCCTCGGCAGATGACGATATACAAAAACATGTCCGCGGCTTATGACCTTTGTCATAAATCCCGGCAGAAGCTCCAGCGTGTCAACAATTGTACAGTGGTAGCCGTGCATTTCAAATCGTTCGCTTATCGCGGCGGCGGCGGAATTGTGCCCTCCGCCTGTACTACATGACAGTATCAAAACTCTCAACTTCTTCGATCTCCTTGCTGCTCTCTTCTTTCTTTTTCATACTGCGATGGTAAAGCTTAACGAGCATAGGTCTGTTATATCTTTGAATCAGAACGAACGGGACATTGCAGAATGCATAAATGAACATAAAAAGCACCCCCCACCCGCTCTCACAGATGATTGTCAGAATCGGGCTGAGGAATATAAGCACCGTATGCGTAAGCTCCGCCACACATGTTTCTCTCGTAAAGCGCAGGAGCGCGTCGGGCGACATATCATCGGTGATTTTCTTTTTGTACATATACGGAATAACCCGGCTCATATCCGGAAGCTTTGCAGCCCATTTTGAAACATGCAGCCGCCTGTATATATGTCCGTTCTTTTCCCACCGCATCGGTGCGAACGGAAACATATCATAGTGCATAGATCTGCGCGGCAAAATCTCCCCGAAAACATGCGAAAGCACTCCGAGTATTGCCGCGAATTTTATTCCGGTGAAAAAATCATGCCAAAACACGAAATTGCCTCCTTTTCTTATTTCATGCGTCTGCGGGTGAGCTTTCCCCGCGCGTGCAAAGCGGGTTTTCATTTCGTTTTACGGGGAATATTGCAAAAAAACGCCATACTGCAACACTTAAGCGGAAATACCTGACGCTGAGGAATTTCTGCATCTTTCATACCTCAATTTTATACGTAAAAAGATAAACTTATACCGATGCGGAAAAAGGCAAAAAACGGCTGTCAGGCTGAATGGCTTCTATCCACTCGACAGCAAGCGGAAACCACGAGCGGACATGAGCATAAAACGCACTGTCCTTACCGTCCGATACCTCCGGTGTGGCAATGGACATTCCGTGCCATCCTCCCGGATATATATGGAGTTCAAACGGAACGCCGTGCTCCCGAAGTGCAGAAGCCATCATAAAAGCATTCTCCACAGGAACTACGGCATCGCCTCCGGTATGCCAAATGAAGGCAGGCGGAGTAGTCTCATCGACGTGCTTTTCAAGGGAAAAAACATCAAGCTCAGCCTGCGTTGCATTCTCGCCTCTTCCGCTGAGATTTTCAAAACTGCGACGATGTGCCTTTAAACCAGATGTAACAACCGCATACGAGAGAACCATTCCCGTCGGTCTGCAAAGCTCCGCGGGCGCGTCTCCAATAACCTTCCTTACCTCCGGATGATTCCAGAAAACTCCGGCGGAGCCTGAAAGATGTCCGCCGGCAGAAAAGCCAACCGTAAAAACATATCTTGGGTCTATATCAAAGTGCTCCGCGTTTTCACGTATGTATTTAATCGCAAGCGCAACCTGTTTTATCGGGCGAAATTCGCCTGCGTAAGGTTTTACACTATATCCCAGTATAAAAGTGCAATATCCTGCCGCAAGGAACTGTCTTGCGACCGGATATCCTTCTCTGTCGTCACAAATGTTACAGTATCCTCCGCCCGGAATTACAAGCACGGCCTTTCTCGGCGCTCCGTTTCTTATCCTATCGCAAATATAAGCCTTCAAAAATGTGTTCTCGGCATCGGGAAAAAGATTTATATCTTCAAATCGCAATGTTCAGACGTTCGTCCTTTCTCAAAGATTATTTTTCGCCTCTATATTACCACATTTGACTGATTTTTTCAAGCCTTTTAATAAATTCTTTATAAATTCACCGATTTGCTTGCAAAAAAAAAGAAAATGTGGTATTATATTTGTAACTTCAAACTGTAAAAAATGTTAAAAGAGGATATAATATGCTTAAAGATAAAAAAGTATCGTTTTCGGGCGTTCAGCCGAGCGGAAATCTCACAATCGGAAACTATCTCGGGGCGCTGGTAAACTGGATAAAGCTTCAGGACGACTATG
>JBJFAQ010000267.1:0-10249 GCA_051887995.1 Eubacteriales bacterium | reverse complement strand
ATAATCCATCATTTCCGCCTTCGGAACTTCAGCCTCTATCGTCGTGTACGCCTTCTTTGTCGCTGCGTTCATACCCATAACACGTCCGCGGCGCTTGTTAAGGTCGCCCATGGCGTCGCCGACAAATGCGTCCGGAACTGTCACAAGCAGAGTTCCGATTGGCTCAAGGAGAACCGGCTTTGCCTGCTTTAAGCACTCTTTATATGCAAGGCTTGCCGCGAGCTTAAAGGACATTTCCGAGCTGTCAACATCGTGGTAAGAGCCGTCATAGAGGTCTGCTTTGAGATGCACAACGGGATATCCCGCAACACCTTTTGCCATAGCCTCCTGAAGCCCCTTCTCTACTGCGGGATGGAAATTCTTCGGCACAGAACCGCCGACGGTGGATTCAGTAAACGTAAGTCCCTCTGCCTCACCGGGTGAGAAGCGGATTTTAACATGACCGTACTGACCGTGACCTCCCGTTTGCTTCTTATACTTACCTTCAACGTCAACTGACTTTGTAATAGTCTCACGGTACGGAATTATCGGCGTATCGAGCTTCACCGACGTGCCGAAGCGCGACTTCAGCTTGGAAACGATGACATCAAGGTGAATATCACCCATACCGTAAATAAGCATCTGCTTTGTTTCGGCGTTATTCTCAAATTTAACGGTGTAATCTTCCTCAAGGAGCTTAGTAATTCCCTGGGAAATCTTATCCTCATCGCCCTTGGCAACCGGCGTCACAGCCATGCACATATTGGGTTCCGGGAATGAAATCGGCGCATATTCAAGATTCGGCTCGTTTGTAAGCGTATCACCGGTATTTGTTGCGGAAAGCTTTGCAAGCATACCGATGTCGCCGCACGCAAGCTCCTGAACCTCGCTCTGCTTCTTGCCTCTGACGGTATAAATACGTGCGAGCTTCTCTGCCACGCCCGATTTTGCGTTTTTAAGCGAGTCATCCTTCTTTATCATACCGTTCATGACCTTGAAATAGGACATTTTTCCGACAAAAGGATCGACAACGGTCTTAAAGACAAACAGCGCCGCAGGTCCGTCGGGCTTTATCTCATAGGGCACAAGCGTTCCGTCCGCAGAGACGATTCTTTCGTTTTTCTTTGCCGTGTGGCGCGGGAAGGACTGAGTGACCGCGTCAAGCAGAGCGCGCACGCCCCACATTTTAAGCGCCGAGCCGCAGTAAACGGGCACTATCGTTCCGTTTATAATACCGGTATGCAGCGCTTCAACTGCCTCGTCGTGAGTTATTTCTTCTCCGTTAAAGTATTTATCGAGCAGTGCCTCGCTCGTCTGCGCGATTGCTTCATTGAACGCGTCCTTGTACTGTGCCGCAAGGGACGCATACTCTATTTTCATCGAAATTTCGGTGCGCGAGCCGTCCGCCTCATATTTATATGCCTTCATATCCATGAGGTCAATCATAGCGTTCTCGCCGTCCGCGCGAACCGGAATGAATACCGGGCAGACAGATGTTCCGAATTTGGCATGAAGTCCTTTGAAAACACGTCCGAAATCCGCTTCGGGGTCATCACATTTATTTACGAAAAATGCTCTCGGGATTCCTGCGTCGGATGCATAGTCCCACGCAAGCTCTGTGCCGACCTCGATGCCGCTCTTTCCGTCAAGAACGATAACGGCGCTGTCCGCAACGCGCACGCCCTGCATTTCCTCGCCCACAAATCCGAGATATCCGGGAGTGTCAATAATATTGATTTTTGCCTCTCCCCACATCATATCCGCGACCGAAGTACTTATCGAGTATCCTCTTTTGATTTCCTCTGCATCGTAGTCGGAAACCGTATTTCCATCGCTTGTCTTGCCGAGCCTGTCTATGTACTTTCCGATATAAAGCATTGCCTCTGTAAGCGAGGTTTTACCGGAACTTCCATGTCCGAGGAAAGCAACGTTTCTGATTCTTTTTGTTTCAATTAAAGCCATTTGGGATACCGCGTTCTTTCGGTGTACGAAAAACTATCCTTTCTTAAAATAAAACAGCCGGACATTATCCGGCTGTCATGGCAACAGCCATGTTTATATTATACAGGATATTTTTCCGCTTTTCAAGAGGATTTTTTGTATTTATGGCTTATTAAACGTAAAAAAATCTTCCGATTTTTTGTGCATTTATCATAAAAATGCTTGCTTTCTTATATTGCCGTTTGCGATTGCAAGCCTTCGTCACACATAAGAAAAGCCGGCATCGAGCAATCCTTCTTTATGGAGCGAATCAATGATTTCCGACAGTTTTCCGGCAGATTCACGCAGTTTTCTTTCCTCTGACGCGTCAAGCGGAATCTCGATAACCTTTTCAATTCCGCCACGCCCTATGACGCTCGGAACCGATAGACATATATCGTGCATGTCATATTTGCCGTCAAGATAAGCTGACACGGGAAGTATCGTTTTTTCATCACGCAGGATTGCCGTGCAGATGCGCGCCACCGCCTGTGCAACGGCATAATACGTCGCGCCCTTTGCTTCAATGATTCGGTAGGCGCTGTTTTTCACCTCATCGTAAATACCGTGCAGATTCCGCGCGTCGCGGCATACCGGAGAGGCTTCGCAGAAGTGCGAAAGAGCAATTCCTGAGATGTTCGCACTGCTCCATACGGCAAGCTCGCTGTCGCCGTGTTCGCCGATAATAAAGCTGTGCACGTTGCGCATGTCAACGCCGAGCTGCTGTCCGATAAGGTACTTCAGACGTGCTGTATCAAGCACAGTTCCGGAGCCCAGCACGCGGTTTGACGGAAAGCCTGAGGTACGCCATGTCACATAAGTCAGAATATCAACGGGATTTGTGACGACAAGAATGATCCCGTCTCTGTTGTACTTTACTATGCGTTCTACAATACCGTGAAAGATTTTGACATTGATTTTAACAAGGTCCGTGCGCGTCTGCCCCGGTCTTTGGTTTGCCCCGGCGGCAATTATGATGATTGCCGCGTCGGAGATATCGGCGTAATCTCCCGCATAGACCTTTTTCGGGGAAAGGAACGGAAGACCGTGCACAAGGTCCATCGCCTCCCCTTCCGCCTTTTTACGGTCGATATCAATAAGGACAATTTCCGAGAAAAGCTGACTCTGAAGCAGGGTATATGCCGTCGTCGCGCCGACAAAGCCGCAGCCGATAACGGCGCATTTCTGTATATTTACGTTTTGCATTTTGAGCACCTCTTTTTGTGGATATGATTAGCTTTCCACATATCGGTGCTTTTATTCAGGAGGCGGCGTTAAAAGCCAAAAAACTGCGGACGCAATTTGCAGCCGCCGTAAGATTCATGTTTTTTCCTTTGTTCTTTACGTCAAGTGCCGTGTCAAGCAGTTCTAACATTCTGCCGGTCGCCTCGTCGTTTTGCTCGGCGGCAAGGAGCAGTTTCTTTCGTTTCTCGCCCGCGTCCGAAATGAGTTTTTCTGCTCGCCAAAGCAATTCTTCCGCTTCTGTTAGCCTAATTTGCGCCTCGTCGCAATTCAAGTTCTTTACATGCATATCGTCGCAAATAAGTACACATATACGGCAGCCTTTTTTCAAAAATTCGAGAGTTTCCGCCGCGCCCGGCTCGGGAAGCGATTCAAAAAATGCGCTCGCCTCTGCCGCCATTTCACAGGAGACGGACGAGACATCGGAAACGAAACGGTAAAATGAGCGAAGCGTCTCTTTGCGCTCATCTTCCCCGATACTCCGCCAGAGAAGAGTTTTTTCCCCGCAAAGGTCTTTCAAAAAGGCATCGGCAAGCCTTTTTTGCTCAGGCAAAAGCGCCGAATAGCGTTTTTCGGCTTCCTCGGCATTTGAAAGTCCCTCAGAGAGCTTTTCGGAAAACAGCTCTGCCTCATCACGAATTTTCTCTGCCTCTCTTACGGGATTTTCCGCCGCCCGCCTGCAGCAAGCAAGCTCGTCTTCGTTCCAAGGCATAGCCAAAAGAGCCTCTGAAACAGAAAAGGACGGTTTTCCGCCCTTTTGCTGTTCGTTTTTATCGGATCTCAACATTGACCTTTTTGTTTACGGTTCCCGCGGCGGCTTTCATGACGGTACGAATCGCCTTTGCGATTCTTCCGTGTCTGCCGATTACAAGTCCCATATCGTCTGGAGCAACGCTGAGTGTGAGCGTAACGGTATCCTCATCTTCTGTCTGAAGAATAGTTACCTCGTCAGGATCGTCAACGATTGCACGGGCGATTCCGTATAATACTTCCTTCAAATCAAGCATACCGTTTCTCCGTCAGTCTGTGATACCGGATTTCTTAAGAAGTGCCTTAACAGTTTCTGTGGGCTGTGCGCCGTTTGCAATCCACTTCTTTGCCTTTTCGCCGTCGATCTTGATGTCAACAGGCTCGGTAAGGGGATTGTAGTAGCCGATCTCCTCGATAAAACGTCCGTCGCGGGGGAAGCGGCTGTCTGCAACTACCACGCGGTAGAAAGGAGCCTTCTTTGCACCGATTCTTCTGAGTCTGATTTTAACTGCCATTTTTTTGTCCTCCAAAAAATATAAATAAATGATATATTAAAAACCCGTAAATCAAAACGGAATTTTCATCTTGCCGAATTTGCCGAGCTTCTTCGGATTCATACCCGAAAGTTGCTTCATCATTTTGCGTATCTGGTCAAACTGACGAAGAAGCTTGTTTACATCCTCAACAGTCACGCCGCTTCCTGCCGCAATACGTTTTTTGCGGCTTGCTCCGATAATCTCGGGCTTTTCCCTCTCGGCCTTCGTCATCGAGTGGATTATCGCCTCTGTTCTCGCAAGCAGTTTTTCGTCAATCTTCGCGTCCTGCACCTGTGAAGGCTTTATACCGGGTATCATGCCCACGAGCTGGTCAACTGAGCCCATTTTCTTTATCTGGGCAAACTGCTCAAGGTAATCGTCGAGCGTAAAGGTCTGCTTGCGAATCTTTTCTTCAAGCTCCGCCGCCTTTTTCTCGTCGTATGCCTGCTCCGCTTTTTCAATGAGGGAGAGCACATCGCCCATTCCCAGAATACGTGACGCCATGCGGTCGGGATAGAACGGCTCTATCATGTCGAGCTTTTCGCCCGTTCCGATAAACTTAATCGGCTTGCCGGTGACGTGTCTTACCGACAGCGCCGCGCCACCCCTCGTATCGCCGTCGAGCTTTGTGAGGATAACGCCGGTAATGTCCAGCATGTCGTTGAAGGTCGAAGCGACGTTCACGGCGTCCTGACCTATCATTGCGTCGATTGTGAGCAGTATCTCGGTGGGATTCACCTCTGCTTTTATCGACTTCAGCTCTTCCATCAGCTCCTCATCTATATGAAGCCGTCCGGCAGTGTCGATAAAAACCATGTCATAGCCTTTTGTCTCGGCGTATTTCACGCCCTCTTTTGCTATCTTCACAGGCGAAACCTTGTCTCCGAGGGTAAACACGGGAATATCAAGCTGTTCGCCCACAATCTGGAGCTGTTTTATGGCGGCGGGACGGTAAATGTCGCAGGCAACGAGCAGCGGGTGCTTGCCCTGCTTTTTATAAAGTCCCGCGAGCTTGCCCGCGTGCGTGGTCTTGCCCGCACCCTGAAGTCCCACCATCATAACAACAGTAGGCGGTTTCGGAGCAATAACGAGCTTGCTCTGCGTCGTACCCATGAGGTTTGTAAGCTCCTCATTTACGATTTTAACTATCTGCTGTGCCGGAAGCAGGCTCTCAAGCACCTCGGAACCTACGGCGCGCTCGGACACTACGTTTATAAAGTCACGCACGACTTTAAAGTTAACGTCCGCTTCAAGCAGCGCGAGCTTTATCTCGCGCATTCCGGCTTTTACATCGGCTTCCGTGAGCTTGCCCTTATTTTTAAATTTTTTGAATGCGTTTGCAAGCTTATCGCTCAGACTCTGAAACGGCATGCCGTACTTCCTTTCCTAAAAAGATTTCAGCTTTTCGGCAAGAGCGTCAAGCTCCGCCTTCACTTCTCCGAAAGCGTCCGGCGCTTTCCCGCGCACAAGCTCTTCAATGCGACGAATCTGCTTTTCGGCGTCGGAAAATCTCCCGGCAAGATGCAGTTTTTCCTCGAAAAACAGCAGCTCTTCCTCTGCTTTCTTTATTATATCGCGGACGCCCTGCCTCGAAATGCCGATTTCCTCCGCGATTTCCGAAAGCGAGAGATCATCGTTGTAATAATAATCAAGCACTTCTCTTTTGCGGTCTGTCAGAAGCTCGCCGTAAAAATCGAGAAGATACCCTATATTCAGATTTTTTTCAAACATTGTATCCTCCGGGCGGATGCGGCCATCGGTGTAAAGCAAAATACTTCACATATTATAGTCCTTTCGGTGCGTTTTGTCAAGTAGAATAGGTAAAATTTTTTTGTATTCTCCGAAAAGTGCAAAAAATGCAAACCGCGCCTTGATTTTTTTAGAAAAATATGTTATACTTTGTTTCGATATCAGTCAAAGGAGGCGCAGCATGCAACAGTCCGGCATTAAAATTCCCGTACTTGCCGTTGTCGGACCTACGGCAAGCGGAAAAACCGCGCTTTCGATTGAGCTTGCAAAACGCCTTCACGGCGAAATAATCTCCTGCGACTCCATGCAGGTATACCGCGGAATGGATATAGGAACGGCAAAGCCGGATAAGGCGGAGAGAGGCGGCGTTCCGCACCACATGATAGATATTATAAACCCGGACGAGGAGTACAACTGCTCGGATTATGCCGAAGCCGCCGTAAAATGCGTATATGACATTTTTTCGCGCGGAAAATTGCCTATATTCTGCGGAGGCACAGGACTTTACCTTGACAGCGTCCTCCGAGGAGTGCGTGATGACGGCGCGGAAAAAGACCCGAAGTTCAGAGACGAGATGACAAAATTCGCGCTTGAGAACGGAAACGCGGCGCTTCACAGCAAACTGCGCGAGGTTGACCCTGACGCGGCAGACGCAATACATCCGAACAATGTGCGTCGAGTCGTGCGTGCCCTTGAGATTTTTCACACGACGGGCAAAACCAAAACAAGTCTTGACGAGAAATCAAGGCAGACATCCCCGCTTTTCTCCCCTCTCATTATAGGACTGACATACGGGGACAGGAACATTCTTTATAAAAGGATAGACGAGCGGGTTGACAAAATGTTTGAAAAAGGGCTCGAGGACGAGGTACGTGGACTGCTTGAAAAAGGATTCCTTTCCGAAAATACCACAGCCGGACAAGCCATCGGATACAAGGAAACGGCAAAATTTATCCGCGGCGAAATTTCACTTGCAGAAGCGTCGGAGCAGATAAAACTCTCGACAAGGCACTATGCAAAGCGGCAGATAACGTGGCTTTCGGCAAAAAATGACATCGTGCCGCTTATGATGACAAAAGAAAACGGACAGACGGAGGGCTTTGAGGAAATTACGCACAAGGCGCTCGCGCTTGCCTTTAAACACGGATTCAATAAATAAAACGAAAGGACGGGAAAAATCATGGATACACGGTATCTTAAAAAAATCGCGCTGTACCTGATTTCCGTTCTGGCATCTCTCGCACTGATTTTCTACATCGCATATCACCTCATGGACGGCTTTACGACCGACATAACCACGGTAACCGCAGAACTGTCCACACGCCAGTCGGTGATAAATGCCGACGGATACATTTTCCGCAGTGAAAAATGCATTTTTTCCTCATACGGCGGCACGGTGAACTATCTTGTCGGCGACGGTGAAAAAGTTTCGATAGATCAGCCGCTTGCCGAGGTTTTTTCCGACTCGTCGGGTTACAGCATACGCTCCGAGCTTTCCTCGATTGAAAAAAAGCTGGAGATAATCGACGAGAGCAGCATAAATTCCACTCTTTCTACCTCCGACACGTCAAACGTTGACAAGAAGATTTCTTCGTATTATCATCTTATCCTGTCGAAGCTGGCGGAGGGAAAATACAGTCACGCACTGCGCTCGGCAGACAGCCTTCTTGTGCAGATGAGCCGTCGTCAGCTTATCACCGGAAGCGCCGAGAACTTCAGCGACCTGAGAGCCGGTCTTGAGTCGCGCAGGGCAACGCTCACCTCTCAGCTTTCGGGACGTTCCGAAACCGTTTTTTCAGAGTCGAGCGGGTATTTTTTCAATTCCGTTGACGGATACGAAAACATTTTCAGCCTTTCGGAGCTTGAAAAGCTGAGCGTAAGTTCTTTCTTTGACCTTATCTCAAAAGAACCCGAAAACACAAACGGTGCAATCGGAAAACTGGCCGAAAGCTATCTTTGGTACATTGCGCTCCCGCTTTCAAAAGCAGAAGCGTCCTCACTCAGCACAGGCAGAACCTATACAGGAGTTTTTTCATATAACTACGACACAGAGCTGAGCCTGAAAGCGGAAAAAATCCTGACGGAGGTATCCTCCGACAAGGCGGTCGCCGTTTTTTCCTGCGGCGAGATGCCGGACGGCTTCAATTACCTACGCTCGCAGTCGGTAAGCATCATTGTTGACGAGCAGAGCGGGTACCGCGTTCCGAAAACGTCGGTAAGACTTGTGGACGGAGAAAAAGGAGTTTACACGCTTTACGGAAGCACTGTAGTTTTCAAGCGCATTGACATTCTGCTTGAAACCGACGGGTATTATATCGTCTCAACCGCCGATCCTCTCGAAAAAGGCAGTACCGAGGAAAAAGGCGAAAACGAAGAAAAAAGTTATCCGTATATAGAATTATACGACCAGATTATCGTCTCGGGAAAAGACCTCGAGGACGGTATCGTATTCTACTGAGAGGTGATTTATATGCCTTCATTTCAATATATAGACAAAAATACCGCCGAAATACGTGGGCGGATAAAGCAGGCTCAGGAAAAATCTGAGCACATGCAGGATGTGAAGCTCGTCGCCGCCGTTAAATATGCCTCCCCCGAGGAGATAAAATATCTGACAGAACACTCAGGGGTGACCGACATCGGTGAAAACAGGGTAAATCAGTTGCTCGAACACTATGAATTTATCGACAAAGATAAAGTGAATGTTCATTTCATCGGCTCGCTTCAGACAAACAAGGTAAAATACATCATAGACAAGGTCTGCATGATACATTCTCTTGACAGCCTGCACCTTGCCGCCGAAATAGACCGTCAGGCAAAAAAGCACGGCATAACAATGGACGTGCTTGTCGAAATAAACTGCGGACGCGAAGAGAGCAAGGGCGGACTTATGCCTGAGGAGGTCGGCGACTTCTGCCGTCAGCTTGCGGATTTTACCTCTCTCAACCTGCGCGGATTCATGACTATGGCGCCAAAATGTGAAAAAAAAGAAGAATATTTACAATATTTTGCGGAAACTTATCAACTTTTTCTTGACATTTGGCGAAAAATCGTTCATAATAATAGAGAGCCTGTCGTTTCGATGGGTATGAGCGAAAGCTTTGAAGAAGCAATTCTCTGCGGCTCAAACTGCGTACGTATAGGCAGAGCTCTTTTTGAAAAATAATTTATTAACATAAATTCTGGAGGAACTTTTTATGGGAATGCTCGACAGACTCAAAAAGAACAGCGGAAATAACGACAACTACAGCGACAACTATGACGACTATTACGACGGATTTGAAAACGGTTATGACGAAGCTCCCGTGCAGGAAGAGCCGGCACAGGCTGTACCTCAGGCGCCTCAGTCCGGTTTCAATTATTCTGCTCCTCAGCCGTCCTCGCCTATCGGAGGCGGTATGTCGATAAACGGCGCCGCTATCGAACTGAAGGTTGTAAAGCCCTCTGAGTTCAAAGACGGTCCCTCTATCGCAGAGCACCTTCTGAGCAAGCGCACGGTCGTTCTCAACCTTGAAGACACCGATAAGGACACTTCAAGAAGACTTATCGACTTCCTTTTCGGCGTTGCATATTCTATCGGAGGCGAAATCAAGAAGGTTGCCAACAACGCCTATGTTATCACGCCTCAGAATGTTGCAATAAGCAACGACAAATCCGACCCCGAGCCTTCTGCCGCTCCCGCACAGCCTCAGAACGCCGGAAATTATTACAATTACTGAGTTTCAGATTGCCTCGCCCGCAAAATAAAAAGGGCGTCGGCATAATATGATTGCGCCGAACTTATTTTCGGCTCGCATCGTAGTATCATCGAAACGACAGCCTCAAGGGTATACCTGTCGGCTGTCGTTATCGGTTTTTTCGGGAGGAAAACTTTGAGTGCCGTAACATACGTGATTGCCCGCGTTGTGTTTTATTTTATAGAAGTCATAGAAATCGCCATGCTCGTGCGGGCTGTGATTTCATGGATTCCGCTCGACGAGGATAATCCCGTCGAGACTTTTGTCACCGCAATC